>CAZEDA010000277.1:0-5132 GCA_964510915.1 uncultured Rhodocyclaceae bacterium
CGCAGATTCTTGCCGAACCGGAGCTCATCGCGCGCCATCACGGCGCCGGTGATGCGCGCGTCGTCGTTAATCCTGATCCTCCCCGTTCCCGACGTGTACAGGAGGCCATTGAAGACGAAGCCAGTGCCCATCTCGAACGCCTGATTCGGATAAATGAACACGGCCAGATCGGAGGTGTTGCCCCCGGCATTGAAGGAAACGTTGTTGCGAGGGTTGACCGATCCTCCCAGGTAGATCTTCACCGGTCCGCCGGACACCGTGATCGTCGTGTTGTCGCTCAGGCTCAAGTTCTGGATGTAGTAGACACCGGTTCCCAGCACAAACGATGACGAATTCACGTTCATGTTGCTGATGTAGTACGTTCCGCCGCCACTGAACCGGAAGCCGGCAGTGTTGACGCTGACCGAGGAATAGGAACCGGGCGCGACGGGGGAGGAGCTCGTGTTCGCCGAGCTGCTGATCGACGGAAAGCTCGCGGGGTCCAGCCGCGGCAGAGTGACCGTCGCATTGGTGCGCGCAGCGGTGGTCCGCACGGCGTTGCCGGAACCGGAAATGCTGGTCGAGTTCATCGTGGGGGACGTGTCGAACTGCAGCAGGGAGCTCGACCCGCCGACAATGGGAAAAGTGCTGGGTACCGTTCCGCAAGTCGACCCCGCCGTGACCTGCGCATTCACCGAGCACGGCAGCAGGACGGCGAACGCAACCGCACGCAACAGTCCCGTGAGAACCCTGCGGAAGCGTATCAGGGACATGCGTACCTCGGCGCGGTTCCACCCGGGTCCGTGCAGCGCGACACTGTCGTCCGCACCTCGCGGCTGACCGGGAATGCGGCTCCTCCGCCGGACACCGTGGACACCAGCGCGTACACCGCCACCTGGCGGTTGGCTTCGGTGGTCGTCGTCCGCGTGCACGTCACAGTGGCGGAGAGGTTGTCGAACGTGGCGCCGAGCGCAAGCGTGGTGGTCGCGAAGCAGGCGGGAGGAACCGGCGGCGAAGCCGAAAGGCCGGCGTCGTTGCTGTCCGCGTCGAGCACCTGCAGCAGGGCCCACTCGATGCCGGCACGGGCCCCCTGGTAGGCGCGCACACCGCCCATGTCCAGCGCCTGGGCCGACTGATGCATGCCGGACACCGACATGGCGAATACGCCCAGCAGCGCCAGGATCACGAGCAGGAACAGGGCGGTCGCAATGGCGAAGCCACCGCTGCGGTCACGGAATGTTCGGGACATGGGCTTGCGCAAACAGAGTGGCCGTCTCGCTCTCCGCGGTGACGGCAAGTCGCAGCGATACCGTCCCGTACCGCTGCAGCAGTTCATTGGCGTTGTAGGCGAAACCGCAGTCGGTCACGCGGGACGCGAGCAACGCGTTGCTTCCACCCGAAGGCGGTGTCGCCTGGGATGCCGCGATGGCGTAGCCCCAGTGGCGACGGATCACCCCGGTGGCGAGGTCGCACTCATAGGTGACGGGGCCCTCCACCACGTGGAAGCGACGCCCGGGCGATTCGAACGGAAACACCTTGGCGGCGCTCAGCGTGATCGTGCTGCCGGCGACGGAGCCGACCGTGGCCCGATTGTTTCCGCTTGCCGCCCAGGCATCCGCGCCCGTGAATCCGGTGCCGAGATTGAAGACCACGACCTGATTGCCCGTCGACACCGTCGGCATCGCCCCGATCACATCGAAGGTGCTGTCCCCGGACGCCGACGTGAAGTCGAGCGCATTGCCGGCGCCGGTGCTGTCGGGCTGGGCCCGGTATCGGCCGCCGCCTGTGACCTGAAGAAACTCGAGATAACGTCCCGATGCGTCCACGCGGACGCTGTTGGGCAGTGCCAGCCGCAGATCGCGCACGAGACGGCGCACCGCCACGTCGGCAATGTCGGACAGTTCGGCACGGCGGGTCGTGTCGAGATAGCCCTGAACGGGCGAGCGCAGGAACAGCGCCACGATGGCGAACAGCACGCCGACCACAGCAATGGAGACGACCGCCTCCACAAGCGTGAAGCCGCGCTGGTGCTCACGGGGCATGGCGTCGGGCCTCATGGCAGCGCATTGGGTGCGTAGCGCACCCGATAGCCGTGCACCGTGACGGTTTCGCTGCCGGGTCCCGAAACCGTGACCGCGATGAGCGCCACGTCGTCGGCACTCGCCACGCCGAGTCCGCCGCGCGTCACCGTCACGGACGCGTTGTAGGACGCGAGGCCCGGCACGACCGCACCACTCAGATCGCGGATCCCGTTCATGGTGAAGCCGTGATAGTCGTTCACGTTGTCGAAGGGCGCCGTCGTGCTGTAGCGGCTCTCGCCCTGCGCGGTCTCCGGACCCGGGCTCGCCATGCTCTCCGCCACCGTGCATCCGGCTGTGCTCGTGGCCGTCGCGGTCGCCGTATCGTCCGGGTCGCAGAAGGTGAAGGGCATCAGACTCACTTCCTCGAGCAAGGCTTCGGCGATGGACAGCGCCTGCTTGCGGACGAGCGGGTCGGCGCTCTTCGCCGATGTCAGATTGAGAACGCCCAGGATGCCGACGAGACCCACGCTGATGATCACGATGAAGACGATCAGTTCGACCAGCGTCACTCCCCGCTGACGGCCGGATCGCACGCTTTCGGAGAAGCTCGCGTTCACGGGTGGACATACCCCGTTTCCGCTTCGACGATGAGCGAGCGCGTCAGGCCACCGCCGGTGATCGACACGGTCGTCGCGCCGGCACTCGGGCGGCCCAGCGCGTCGAACGCGAAGGTCGTCCCGCTGATGGTGATGGTCGAGGATCCGGAGACCGCGAGTGCCGATCCGCGAGTCGGGTCGACGACATTCGCAGAACACGAGCCCCCGGTCACGAAGCACGCCGAGAGTCCGTTTGACGCGAAGGTGACCCGCACGTCGGACCTCGCGGAAATCGCCGCCTTCTGCGCATATCGCAGCGCCGCCGCCACCTGGTCCGCCGTGCCCTGGGCGGAGAAATCGTCCTGGCTGGCGAACCTGGGTAGCGCGACGACAGCGAGCGCACCGAGCACCATGATGACGACGATCAGTTCCGTCAGGGTGAAACCACGCGCGAGGGAAGGTCCGATCGAGCGGCGCGAACCTCGCCGAACGGTCAGACCTTCCCTCGCGCGATTGCAAGGTTCGACATTCCGCTTGCGCGCCATGTCGGGAAGGCGGGCGGCACACCGGCCGCCCGATCCTGGGATCAGTTGGTGCAGACGACCGATGCTGTGGCCGTCGCCGTGCTGTCCTGCGAGTCGGTGACCGTGCAGGAAACCACGGCGCCGTCGCCGCCCGTGCTGCAGTTGCCCGTGCCGGACACCGTATAGCCCGCCGGCATGCTGCCACCCTGGAGGATAGAACCGAGGATGGTGCTGGTGCAGACGTTGGTGGAGTTCATGCGTACCACGCCGGTCCTCGAAGAGTTCACCTTGAAGGCGCCGTAGTTGATCGAGGCGGCCGAGGAGATGGCGCCGGTCACGCCGCGCGTGGCGGCCAGCCGGGCATCGGCGCTGAGATCGATGAACCGCGGCAGGGCCACCGCGGCGAGGATCCCGAGAATGACGATGACCACGACGAGTTCGATGAGGGTGAAGCCCGATTGCCTGCTGTTCATGGGATGACTCCGTTATGCCTGGAAAGTGAAGTGTGTGTCTCTGACGCGCGTCGAAGCCGGCTCAGCAGCCGGTGGTCACCGGCGGCGCCAGGATGGGTGCCTGACCGCGACCGGGCGGCTCCTGGTAGGTCATCTGGCAGTTGATCGAGTCCACGGCGCCCTGCACCTGGATGACGAGCGGATTGCCGGCCAGGATCCGCACCTGGTCGGTCTGGGGATTGATCTGCGCCGCCGTGACGATGCCCGCGCCGTCCGCGGTGGGATATCCGAATCGCATGGTGACCGCGAGTCCGTCCATGTTCACCGTGCCGCCGTCCTGCGTGCAGGTGGGGGCGACCGACACCCCGGCCAGATCCACGCGGCAGGCCGCGGACGCCAACGCCGAGGCGGATCGGACGGCACCGTAGATGGCGTTCAGCTTCGCGGCCCGGCTCTGGCTTTGCATGTTGATGTAGCGGGGCAACGCGAAGGCGGCGAGGATCCCGATGATGGAAATCACCACCACCAGCTCGATGAGCGTGAATCCTGCGGTTTGCTTTCCGATCTGTTTCGTTGCACTGGTCACTGGTGAATCGTCCCGCGCGTTTCCCCGGGGCAAATCGCCCCTTGCGAACCCAATTAGCGGCGGGTCGCCGAACGGCTTGAGGGTTTTCGACTTGTGCAGCATGGGCGACCGCCTCACGAGCCCTTGTTGAAGGCCGCCTGACCGAGGTCCCAGATGGGCAGGAACACACCCAGCGCCAGGATCAGGACCAGCACGCCGAGCCCGACGATCAGGATCGGTTCGATCTGGGAAGACAGTGTCTTCAGCTCGTACTCCACTTCCCGCTGATACAGCTCCGCCACCTCTTCCATCATGTCGTCGAGGGAGCCGGATTCCTCGCCGACGACGATCATCTGCAGGGCGACGGGCGTGAAGACGCCGGAGTTCACCGCGGTGCGAAGCAGACTTTCGCCACGTTCGACGCCCTCGCGCATCTTCTCGATCTTCGATGCCATGTGAGTGTTGTCGACCGTCTGCGCGCTCAGCGAAAGCGCCTGCGTGATCGGGACGCCGCTGCGGAAGGCGAGCGAAAAGCTGCGGGCGAACCGGGCGATCGTCGCCTTGCGGATGATCTTTCCCGCGATCGGCACCCGAAGGCGGAAGCGGTCCCACCAGAGCCGCCCGTCATCGGTGCGGATGAAACGCCGGAACAGGAAGAAACCGCCGACGCCTCCCGCCAGCAGATAAGGCCATGCTGCAACGGTGAAATCGGAGAAGGCGATGAGGACGCGGGTGACTGGCGGGAGCTGCGCGCCGAAGCCCTTGTAGACCTTGGCGAACGCGGGAATGACGAACAGATTGATCACCGTGATCGCACCCGCCATCGCCATCACGACGAACGTGGGATAGCGCAGGGCCGACTTCACCTGTGTGCGCATGAACTCCTGGAACTCCAGATGCCGGAACAGCCGCTGGAAGATCTCCTCGAGCCGGCCGGTGCTCTCGCCCACGTAGATCATGGCGACGTAGAACGGGTTGAACACGCCCTTCTGCCG
>CAZEDA010000278.1:0-5131 GCA_964510915.1 uncultured Rhodocyclaceae bacterium
GCTCAGAGCGAGGAGGAAGCCTCGCGATTCCTGCAGGCCATCCTGGATGCGATCCCCAACCCGATCTCGGTCAAGGATTCCTCCAGCCGGCTCGTGGCGATCAACCGCGCGTACTGCGCTTCGGTGGGACGAGACCGGGATCAGCTGGTGGGACGGACCCGAGTGGAATCCCTCGGCGTGGATCCGAATGCGCCGGAGGAGACGCAGGACCGGCGGGTGGTGCTGGAGGGCGAGCCCCGGGTGTTCGAGCGCCGCGATGGTCAGGGCGGTCCGCGCGAGCGCTGGTATCTCGACAGCAAGACGCCGCTGCTGCTGCATGACGGCGAGGCCTATCTGGTGAGCGTTTCCACGGACATCACCCGGCAGCATCAGGCCGAGGAGACGGCCGAGAATCAGCGCCGTTTCCTGGATGTGGTGTTCGACGCGCTGCCCGCGCCCGTCTTCGTGAAGGGCGCAGACCGGCGCTGGCTGATGGTCAATCGCGCGGCCGCGGGCGTGCTCAACTGCGAAGTCGCGGACCTCATCGGCAAACGGGACCGCGACCTCTACGACGCGGAGACCGCGAGCAGGCACGAGGCCGAAGACGACGCGGTGATGGCCGGTGCGGATTTCCCGCCTGCGGAGAAGCGCGTCGTACTCAAGGACGGCACCGAGCGGTGGACCCTCAAGGGCAAGCATTCCGTGACCCTGCCCGACGGCTCGCGCGGCATCGTCGTCTGGAACACCGATATCTCGGACCGCAAGCGTGCGGAGGCAGCCATCGTCGCCTCGCGGGAACGTCTGAGCCTGCAGCATCATCTCTCGCAGCGCCTGATCGCAGGCGAGTCCCGCGAGGCGCTCATCCGTCTCGCGGTGTCGAGGCTTCCTGTGCTCGTGCCCGGCAGCAGCGCGGTGTTCGTGGCGATCGATGGATCGACGACGGCGCTGTTCAGTCATGGGGTCGGCCCGCTCGCGGAGACCGTTGCGAAACTCCATGGCACCGCGGTGCTGGCAGATCCGGCCTACGCGAAGTTTCTCGACAGGGTGCAGAGCATCGTCGTCGTGGACACCGCCGAGGACGAGCGATTTCGCGATGCGCTGCGGGTCTGTCGCACCGCCGGCGTGGGGTCCTGGGTCGATTCGGGTGTGCGCGTGGGATCTTCGGTGGTCGGCCGGCTCACGCTATCGCTGCCCGTCGCGCACGAGTGGACCGAGGACGAAATCGCGATCGTCGAGGAGACGGCCGGTGCACTCACCGTGGCCTTCAACTATCTCGAGTCCCTGCTGGAGCGGGAGCGCGCGGAACATGCCTCGCGGGAACAGAAACTCGCGTTCGAGGCGGCAGTGTGGGCGTCGGACCTCGGGGTCTGGAACTGGGATGTGCGCCGCAATGCAGTCACCTGGTCGGAGACGATGAAGGTGCAGCTGGGCTACCGGGACGACGAGCTCGAAGGAAATTGGGATGACTGGCAGTCGCGGGTGCATCCCGAGGACCTCGAGCGCGTCCTGGCCATCCTGCAGAGAGCCCTGGACTCCGACACGGACCGGTACGAGGCCGAGTTCCGGCTGCGCCATCGCGACGGCCACTGGCGGCACATACTGTCCCGGGCCACCATCGAGCGAGATGCCACCGGCGCGCCGCTGCGTCTGATCGGCGGGCATCTCGATGTGACGGAGTACCGGGAGGCGCAGGAACAGTTGCGCCAGCATCGTGATCAGCTGGAATCCGTCGTGGCTGCCCGGACGGCCGAACTGCTGGCCGCCAAGAACGCGGCCGAAGCCGCGAACCTGGCGAAGTCCGAGTTTCTCGCGAACATGTCGCATGAGTTGCGCACGCCCATGCATGCGATCCTGTCCTTTGCCCGTCTGGGCCTCGAGAAGGCTCGCACTGCGGAGTTTCCCGCTGATAAGCTTTCACATTACATGGGGCGCATCGAAACCAGCGGCGTGCGGCTGCTGCGCCTGCTGAACGATCTGCTCGACCTCTCCAAGCTGGAGGCGGGGCGCATGAACTACGAACTCGGACGTCATGACCTGGCCACGCTGGTCGAGGCCGTGGACACCGAACTCGGTGCCCTGTCCCGGGAGCGGGGCGTGGAGGTCGTGATCGAACCGTCCCCGGGCCCGAGCACGGCGTGGTGCGACCCCAACCGGGTCATGCAGGTGATCCGGAATCTGCTGTCGAACGCCATCAAGTTCACGCCCGAGGGCCGGAGGGTCTTCGTGCGGCTGAATGCCGGGGCGCTGAGGGCCGGGCAGCGGCGGGATGACGTGGCGACCGTGGCGGCTGTCCAGTTGAGTGTGGTCGACGAAGGGGTCGGGATTCCCGCAGAGGAACTCGAGACCGTCTTCGACAAGTTTGTGCAGAGCAGCAAGACCAAGAGCGGTGCCGGCGGCACCGGTCTGGGCCTCGCCATCTGCCGGGAGATCGTCCACCAGCACGGTGGGCGACTGTGGGCCGAGAACAACCCCGAGGGCGGGGCCCGGTTCCTGATGCTGTTGCCCGTGGATCCTCTGCCGTGGACGGAATCGGCAGTCTTCGATGAAAGGAGGGAAGTCGCATGATGCCGAAGCTTGCAAAGCTGCTGGTGGTGGATGACGAGCCGTTCAACCTGGAGATCATTGCCGAGCATCTGGATGGTGCCGGCTACGAACTGGTCACCGCGAACGACGGCCAGGAGGCGTGGGAGCTGCTCCAGGGCGCGCCCGAGGACGAGTTCGATGCGCTGATTCTCGACCGGATGATGCCGCGCATGGACGGGCTCACCCTGCTCAAGCTCGTGAAGCAGGAGGCGCGGTTCCGTCAGGTGCCGGTGATCATGCAGACGGCGGCGGCATCGAAGGAACAGGTGATGGAAGGCATCCAGAACGGTGCCTACTACTACCTGACGAAGCCCTTCGACGGCGAAGTGCTCGCCACCATCGTCCGCGCGGCGCTCACCGATCGCGCCGGGTGGAAGGATCTCGCCCGCGAGGCGCAGCAGGAAGGGCACATTCTTTCGCTCATGACGGACGGGACGTTCCGGTTCCGGACGCTCGAGGATGCGCGCGGTCTCGCCCAGTCCCTCGCCAGCCGCTGTCCGGATCCGACGAATGTGGGCCTCGGTCTGCTGGAACTGCTGGTCAATGCCGTCGAGCACGGCAACCTCGGCATCTCGACGAAGGAGAAGGCGCGCCTGCTGCACCAGGGCATCTGGGAAGAGGAAGTGCGACGGCGCGTGGAGATGCCGGAGAACGCGGGCAAGTGGGCATCGGTCACGATGAAGCGGGACGACCGCGCCATCCGGTTCCACATCCGCGACGACGGACCCGGTTTCGACTGGAAGATATTCGAGCAGTTCGACCCGGCTCGGGCGTTCGAACCCAACGGCCGTGGCATCGCGCTCGCGAGGCAGTTGTGCTTCTCCGACCTCGAATACCTCGGCACGGGCAGCGAGGTCCGGTTCTCCGTGGCGATCGACGGCTGAGGCGTCGGAGAGCAGACCGAGTGAACGAAGCGTTCTTCCCTCCGGACAGATCCCCCGACGCCGCGGCCGATGCCGTGACGTCGTCGGGTTTCCGGGTTCTCCTCGTGGAGGACTCGGCTTCGGTGCGCGCTCTGCTTTCGACCTATCTCGGGCTGCAGGGGCACGATGTCGTGGTCGCGGAGGACGGAGCACAGGCGCTCAAGCGGTTTTCGGAGGTGAACCCGGATCTCGTCCTGATGGACGTCGTGATGCCGGAGGTCGACGGCATCGAGGCGACGCGCCAGATCCGCAAGATGTCGCACGACCGGTGGGTTCCGATCATCCTGATGTCGACACTCGACAGTGATGGCGATGTCATCCAGGGGCTCGACGCCGGCGCGGACGACTATCTGCCGAAGCCGGTGCATCTCGCCGTCCTGGAAGCGAAGATCCGGTCGTTCCGGCGGATCTTCGGGATGCAGGCCGAGATCGTGGAACAGGCCCAGGCGCTCAAGCGGCTCCAGGACGAACAGGCCTACGAGCACGAACTCGCGGCATCCCTGATCGAGGGGATCGTCCACCACGAGGGTCTCAACGATCGTCGCGTGCGCTGGCACGTGCTGCCCTCCGCGCGCTTCAGCGGCGATGTGGTGGCTGCGGCACGCGGTCCTGACGGACGGCTGTATGCCCTGCTGGGCGATGCGACCGGCCACGGCCTGGCGGCCTCGGTGAGTCTGATCCCGGCGCTGCAGGTGTTCTACGGCATGGTGCGCAAGGGCCTGCCTCTCTCCACGGTCGTCCGGGAGATGAACCTCCGATTGCGGGAGCAACTGCCGGTCGGCCGATACTTCGCCAGCTTCGTCGTGTGCATCGACGAGCCTGCGCGAAAGCTGGATTGCTGGAACGGCGGCATGCCGCCCGGCATCCTGGTGGGCGCGGACGGCAGAGTGCGTCAGTCGCTGGACCCCCAGCACGTGGCGCTCGGAATTCTTCCCGACTCGATGTTCGACGACCAGTGTTTCTCCCTTGCCTGGACGCCCGGCGACACGCTGATCGCTTTTTCAGACGGCCTGATCGAGGCGGAGGATGGCAACGGTGTTCCGTTCGGTCTCGAGCGGGTGCGCGAGACGGTGCTGGAGGCGCGCGGCGTCGCAATTGTCGAGACTCTTCAAAATCGTCTCCACGAGCATCTGGATTGCATTGCGACGCACGACGACGCGTCGATTCTCGCGATCGAACTCGCCTGAGCTTTTCCGCTTCCGCCTCGTTCGCCGCGCGCGTTCAGTCTCGGCGAAAAGCATTGCTGCATCGCAACAATCCGGGCTCCGGCCGTCCTCCGGTAGGACATCGGCGCGATGTCCAATGGGTTGCGCGCAGAGGCGATTCTCCCTCTGAAAAAAGGCTTCGCAACGGCCCTGTCCAGAGTTGACAAGGGGGTACCGTTCACTTAACGTCTCGCGCGGTGTTGCCCATATCCTGCCGGCGACACTCTTCGTAATCTCGGTGAGTTTCGAAGTCTTGCAACAACCAATGCTTTCCGGCCACCGGCTGGGAAGCGCATTCGGGAGGTACTTCAATGGTGAAGCAACTGTTGCACTACAAGCGGGCAGCAGTCGTTGCAGCTCTCGCCGTCGCCTCGAGCGGCGCGTGGGCGCAAGGTCTGGATTCGGCGGAAGCCAAGCTGTATCCGAACTACGTGACCGACG
>CAZEDA010000279.1:0-5114 GCA_964510915.1 uncultured Rhodocyclaceae bacterium
AGTTCGCTGCTGCCGATCGCGAACATCGGCCGGTTCTGCTTGTCCACGATCTGCACGCGCAGACCCTCGGTGGTGATGTCGATGAGCAGCTGGTCGCGGAACTGCTGCAGCGTCGGATTGTTCTCGATCACCTCCTGCAGTTCTTCCTTTACCCCTTTCAGGCGCTCGGCCTCCGCCGCGTTGATGGCCTTCTCGGCTTCCTCGGCGTCGATGACACCCGAGCGCTTCTTGCCGTCGGTGCGCTGGTTGACCTCGCCGGTCTTGCGTGTGAGATCCGTACCGCCACCCTTGATGACGCTCGTCGCCTCGCCAGCGCCGGAGCCGCCCATCAGCGCCACCTTGAGCGGCGTCTGGAAGTACTCGGAGATGCCGTTGAGGTCGCCCTTGGTGGTGGATCCGAGCAGCCACATGAGCAGGAAGAACGCCATCATGGCGGTCACGAAGTCGGCATAGGCGATCTTCCAGGCGCCGCCATGGTGACCATGGCCGCCCTTCTTGATCTTCTTGACGATGATTGGCTGCTGGCTGTCGTCACTCATCTCGTGTCACCGCCGGGATCGCGCGTGGGCGCGCTACTTCCCTTTCCGGTTCTTCACCTCTTCCTCCAGTTCCTTGAAGGTCGGGCGTTCGGTGGAGTAGAGAACCTTGCGGCCGAATTCGACGGCCACCTGGGGCGCATAGCCGTTGAGGCTCGCGAGCAGCGTGACCTTGATGCACTGGTACATCTTGGTCGACTCGTTCAGCTTGTGTTCGAGCAGCGTCGCGAGCGGTCCCACGAAGCCGTAGGCCAGCAGAATGCCGAGGAACGTTCCCACGAGAGCGGCGGCGATCAGCTTGCCAAGCTCCGCAGGCGGGAGACCCACCGATTCCATCGTGTGCACCACGCCCATCACCGCTGCGACGATCCCGAAGGCCGGAAGGCCATCGCCGAGCCGGGCCACCGCCTGCGCGGGTGCCTCGCCTTCGTGGTGGTGGGTCTCGATTTCCACGTCCATCAGGTTCTCGATTTCGAAGGCGTTCAGGTTGCCGCCCACCATGATCCGCAGGTAGTCGGTCATGAACTCCATCGCGTGGTGGTCCGAGACGATCATCGGGTACTTGGAGAAGATCGGGCTCTGCTCCGGCGACTCCACGTCGGATTCGATCGACATCAGGCCTTCCTTGCGGACCTTGGCGAGGATGTCGTAGAGCAGGGAGAGCAGTTCGAGGTAAAGCGCCTTGGTGAACTTGGAGCCCTTGAAGACGGTGGGCAGGGCGCCCAGGGTGGCCTTGATCACCTTGCCGGTGTTGGTAACGACGAAGGCCCCCGCTGCCGCGCCGCCGATCATGATGACTTCCACCGGCTGGATCAGAGAGCCCACGTGGCCGCCCGCCAGGATGAAGCCCCCGATGACGGAACCAAGAATGATGATGTAGCCGACGATGACGGTCATGGAACTGGGACTCCCGGGGGAATCGCGAACGTGGTTGGGCGGTTGGGGTACCGGCACTGCCGGAAAGAAACGACGGAGTCCGGCCTAGCCAATGTCATAGCTGGCTTAACGGATTTCGGCCGGTCGACTTTAGGGAGCGCTTCAGGAAGACCGCTGTGCCGCAGCGGGTGCCGGGGAGCCTCGCCACTTTTCAGGCAATCAAGGACTTATGCCGATGTTCTGGCCGAGTGGCGAGGGCGGCGGGGCAGCCCGCTCAGGAAGGTTTGCGGAAGACGTGCAGCCAGTAGCCGCCCAGACCGCATTCGAACAGCCGGACCTGGGAGCGGCAGGCCGCCGCGAAGCGCCGGGCGCCCAGGGCGGAAGCGAACCCGATGGGGGCCAGCAGACTGCCCATGCCCGGGATCCGGGACAGGACAGACAACGGTGTCAGGGCGCCCAGCCCGATCGCCCGGATGCGCCGGCCCGAGGCCAGGATATGCGGCGTGACTTCCTCGACTCTCACGGGTTCGAAGCCGGCCTGTTCGGCGCGGTGCGTGAACGCGTCGGCGGAGCCGGACGGCGGGAGAGTCCAGCCGTCGAGCACATCCTGCAGATAGCCGGCCTCACGGGCGTCGCGCGGTGACCGGCTGGTATAGCCATCCAGGACGGCTAGGCGGGCCCCCGGTGCCAGGAGGCGGAACAGCTCCCGCATGAGGTCCGCCCGCTTTTCCACCGGGGTGTAACAGAGGGCCTCGATCGCATAGCAGCCGGCGAAGGAGGCGTCGGGCAGCGGCGCGCGCAGGTAGTTGGCTGCCACGAACCTTGCGTTTCGCAGACGCTTTCCGGCGGCGCGGGCGTTGGCCGTGCGGAGCTGCGCCTCGACGATCGACAGCCCCACGAACTCGACACCGGGATGCGCCGCGGCGAGCTGGGTGATGCCGCCCCCGATCCCGCAACCGGGTTCGAGTACGCGCTGCCCGCCCGTCGCCGGGTCGAGAGCCAACTCCGAGAACACCACGTCGGTGGTGGCGCGGATCGCGGCATCGAGCGAGCGGGCGCTTTCGAGATCCCAGCCGTAGTGAAGCTGAGCGGGATGATCGCTTCGGGCCCAGCCTGCGGCAATCGCTCGCAACACCGACATCGGGCTGGCCCACAGCTTGTAGACGCCCTCGCCCAGGTCGTAGTGAGCGTCGAGCGCCTCGCGCGCGGCGGGCTCGTCCAGGGATCGATAGCTGCGATGGGCGTCGTCGCGGGTGCTCATCGGCCGGCCGCGCGATCCGCGCAGGTTCCGTGGGACAATTCAGGCCCGTGCGCCCATGGCGAAATTGGTAGACGCAAGGGACTTAAAATCCCTCGACGAAAGTCATGCCGGTTCGATTCCGGCTGGGCGCACCAGCACATCGTGCAACCCGGGTTCACCGCCCGCGAAACTGCGGTCGGCGCTTCTCCATGAACGCCTTGCGGCCCTCCTGATAATCCTCGCTCGCCATGCAGCGTGCGATGGCAGCACGGCCCGCCGCGAAGTCTCCCTCGGGCGCGATCAGGGCATCGATGATTGTCTTGGAGGCCGCCTGCGTGAGCGGCGCATTGGCGGCGATGGTCATGGCCATCTCGTGCACATACGCATCGAGTTCGGCAGCCGGCAACACGCGGTTCACCAGTCCGATCGCGGCGGCCTCTGCCGCGGAGTACCGACGCGCCGTGTACATGATCTCGCGCGCGGCGGCGTGTCCCACGGTCGCAACCACCCGTGCGTGCCCCGGCACGCCGTACCCCAGGCCCAGGCGCGCCGCCGGCACCGCGAACTGGCTGACATCGGATGCGTAGCGCAGATCGCACGACAACGCCGTGGCGAGCCCGCCGCCGATGCAGAAGCCGTGGATAAGCGCGATCACCGGCTTGGGTGAATGCTCCAGCGCATGATGGGCGTCGTTCAGCAGTTGTTCATAGGCTCGCACCGCGTCTTCGCTCGACCGTTGCGATTCGAATTCGGAAATGTCGGCGCCCGCCGCGAACGCGACGGTGCCCTCCCCTCGCACGACCACGCAGCGTATGGCGGGATCGGCGTCGAAGTCGCGCATCGCGACCGGAATCGCCCGCCACATATCGGCACTGAGCGCGTTGCGCCGCTCCGGATTGTCGAGCACCAGGCGCCCGATCGGCCCCTCCCGTTCCACCCTCACCTGTCCTCGACCCACCGCGTTTCTCCTCAGATGACCTTGTCTTTGCGCAGCGTGGCGATCTCGGCGTCGCCGAGACCGAGCTCCTGCAGCACTTCGTTGGAATGTTCCCCCGCCGAACCCATGGCCCGTTTCATCGCGGCCGGCGTGCGGGACAGCGAGAACGCCGGTCCGACCAGATCGATGCTGCCGCCGTCGGCTGCCGGTACCGTCACGGCCATGCCCAGATGCTGCACCTGCGGATCGGCGAACACCGCATCCATCCGATTGATCGGTCCGGAGGGCACGCCGGCTTCGTTGAGCCGCTGCATCAGCTCGACGGAACTGAGTTCGCGCGTGCGCGTCGCGATCAGGGCGTTGAGCGCCACGCGATTGGCGGAGCGAAGATCGGCCGAGACGAACTCGGGACGCGTCGCGACATCTTCCATGTCCAGCGCCTTGCACAGGCGACCGAAGATCACCGTGCCGCTTGCCGCGATGTTCACGTGCCCGTCCGTGGTCGGAAACACGCCTGTCGGAATCGATGTCGGATGATCGTTGCCCGCCTGTTCGGGAATCTCCCCTTCCACGAGCCAGCGCGCGGCCTGGAAATCCATCATCGCGATCATCGCGGACAGCAGTGAACTCTGCACCCACTGGCCTTTGCCAGACACAGAGCGCTCCTGCAGCGCGATGAGGATGCCCAGCGCGGCGAAGAGACCGGCACTCAGATCCGCCACCGGTATGCCCGCCCGCACGGGGCCCTGACCGGGCAATCCGGTCACCGCCATCAGCCCGCCCATGCCCTGCGCGATCTGGTCGAATCCGGCGCGCGTGCGATACGGCCCGGTCTCGCCGAAGCCCGAAATGCTCGCGTACACGAGCCGCGGGTTTTCGCGGGAGAGCGTGTCGTAGTCGATGCCCAGCTTGTGCTTGACGTCCGGGCGGTAGTTCTCCACCAGCACGTCGGACTGTCGCACCAGCCGCTTCAGGATGTCGACGCCACGCGGGTCCTTGAGATTCAGAGTGAGCGAGCGTTTGTTGCGATGCAGATTCTGGAAGTCCGATCCGCGGCGGGCGCCGAATCCGTCGTCCTCGTCGCCGGGAATCTCCACCTTGATGACATCGGCACCCCAGTCCGCGAACTGCTTCACGCACGTGGGTCCGGCCCGCACGCGGGTGAGGTCGAGGACCTTGAGATGGGCAAGCGCTGCCAGGGTCATCGCGGCCGCACCGTCCAGCGGTCGCGCTCGACCTGATGGAAGAAGTCCTCCACCACCCGATTGAACAGGGCCGGCTCCTCCAGATTCAGCACATGGCCGCTCTGCGGCAGCATCACGAGACCGGCAGAGCGGATCGTGCGCTTCATCATCAGGGACGGCTCCAGCGTCGGATCGTCCTCATCGCCGGCCACGACCAGCATCGGCGTCTCGATGCCGGCCATCGCGTCCTTCAGCGAATAGAGCGACGGACGCCGGCCCTGGTAGCCCAGCATCGTGTTGGCCGAGCCCAGCGCGGAGTGTTCGGCGAACTGCCGGACGAA
>CAZEDA010000280.1:0-5096 GCA_964510915.1 uncultured Rhodocyclaceae bacterium
GCGGGACTGTCTTCGTTCATCGGTCACCTCTCATCGGGCAACGCTCATCTCGGCTCCAGCATGAGCCGCAGTTTCCGGCGCGCGTGGAACATGCGCGTCTTCACCGTGTCTGTGGGGCAATCCATGATGCGGGCGATCTCGGGATACCCGTAGCCATGGAAGTACGTGAGTTCCACGACCATCCTTTGCTCCATCGGCAGGCGCTCCATCGCGGCATGCAGGCGATTGGACGACTGGCGCAGGATCATCTGCGCCTCGGGCGAGGCCGAGTCGTCCTCCTCCACCCAGGCGGGATCGGACAGCGTTTCGTTCCGGACATCCCGGCGCTGGACCCGCTTGAGCGCCTGACGGTAGGCGATGGCAAAGATCCAGGTGGACACGCGGGACTCGTGAGTGAAGGTGTCCGCGCGGTTCCACACGACGAGCATCACGTCGTTGAGGATCTCCTCGATGAGGTCGGCACGACGGGTCACACGGTCCAGGAATCGGGTCAGGCGGCGGAAATACAGGCGGTAGAGCTGCTCGAAGGCCGCCTTGTCACGACTGCAGACAAGGCGAATGAGGTCAGCCTCGTGCCGCTCCGTGGCCGACAGGTTGCCTGGTAACCCCGATTCGTCCAGCGGACTGGTCAACCCGTACCCCCCATTCGCCTGCGCTTCCTTGCCCCTGGTTGCCGGTAGATACCGCGGGCGAACCCTTCGGTTCAAGCCGCTCCGGAAATGGCGTTGAACCGAACCCGCCCCACCGGGTATTCACGGACGAGACCAGCATCACCCCAAAAGGCCAGATACCGTGATCGCCAAGACGAGCGTATTGGAAGCCTATGCATTCTACCGATCGGCTTCGCCCCAGCTTCGGGCGTCGATCGAGGCCGCCGCCAGGCCAGTGAATCTTCGCCCCGGCACCTACTCCGTCGGGCCGGAAGCCCGTATCGATGGCGTTCTGCTTCTGGGCAGTGGCCGGGTGCGCGTATTCATGGATAGTGAAACCGGTCGAGAAGTCACCCTGTGCCGGGTCGGCCGCGGGGAGCTCTGCCCGCTCAATCTGGTATCGCTCATGTCCCGGCAGCAGCCCGCGGCGAAGGCCGTGGTCGAAGCTGCGGTCCTCGGGGTCACCGTGCCGGTCGCGCAGTTCGAGTCCTGGGTCGAGTCCGACACCCTCGTGCGGCGCTGCACGTTCGACGCCATGGCCGCGAGCCTGATCCAGGTGACCGAGCAGATCCAGCAGATCACCTTCGGCCGGCTGGATCGGCGCCTCGCCGACTACCTGCTGTGCCGATGCCCCGAGCCCGGCGGTGAAGTGCGTCTCACCCACGAGCAGATCGCAGCGGACCTCAGCACGGCGAGGGAAGTGGTGAGCCGACTCCTGCGCGACTTCGAGCGCAGAGGCGCGGTGTCGCTGGGGCGCGGCAAGGTGATACTCCGGAGCGCCGATGTGCTGACGTCCTGCGTCGCCCGGCCGCTCGAGGTGCGGGTGCACTGACCGGTTCCGGCGTCTTCCACCGGATGCTCCGTCGGGCGATTACCGGGTAGGCGAGATCAGACTTTCCCGAGTGCAGCGGCCAGCGCCTTCCAGGCCATCGACGCGCATCCTTCGCGGGCGGGCGTGGCCCGCACGACACGCAGCACGGCCTCGTGATCCGGCGGGGCATCCGGCCCCAGGGTTTCCTCGTGCGAGTGCAGTGCGGACAGAAATCTCTCCTGCAGCGCCAGCGCCTCCCTCACGCCGCGCCCGCGCATCCAGTCCGTCATGATCGAGGCAGACGCCATCGAGATGCCGCAGCATTCGCACTGGAAGCTGACGTCGGCCAGCGTTTCGCCTTCCAGCCGCACGAACACGCTGAACGAATCTCCGCACAGCGGATTGGTCGACTCGCCCGTGCGGTCCGCGTCGTCCATCTCGCGGAAGTTGCGCGCGTTGCGGATGTGATCCAGCAGGATGTCGTCGTAGAGCTTGCTCACGGGCGGGGTCCGCTCTAGCGCCTCGCCACCAGCACCGTGAAGCCCTCGCCGATGAGGGATCGCTCCACGGGACCTGCCAGACCGGCATCGCGCAGGAGCTTCTCCTGCTCTTCGCGGGTGGGCAGCACGTTGCCCCAGGTGAGTTCCTCGATGCCGGTCTGCAGCGGAAACCGGAACTCCGGGAGGCGCGATTCGGCGAGGGTACTGGGGTAGGTTTCGTCGACGATCACCATGGCGCCGCCCGGGCGCAACGTCTTCGCGGCACCGGCCACGACCGCGCCGCGGATGCCCGGGGCGATCTCGTGCAGCACTTCGATCATCACCACCGCATCGACGGAGCCGGCCGCCACGAGCTGGCCCGCATCGCCTTCGACGAGACGCACGCGCTCGCCGACGCCTGCGGCCGCGACGCGCTCCCTCGCCACGGCGAGACTGTCCGTATCGATGTCCGCTCCCACCACCTGCGCGGCGGGGAAAGCCTTGGCAAGCTGCACGAGGAAGTTGCCCGTGCCGCAGCCGACTTCGAGCACCGTGCCGCCCGCATCGAGCCGGTCCTTGATGCCGGCGATGCCGGGAAGGATCTTGCGCGCGGTCGCGATCTGCAGGCCCCACGTGGCCTCGGCGATCATGCGGGCGAACTTCTCGCCGCGCCCCTGGAAGGGCACGACCTGTCCGGTGCGGAAGGCATCGACGCAGAGCGCGAAGTCCTCCGCCGCCACACCCGTCCCGAGCTGCACGTACCCGCCGAGATAGCGGGGATGCGTCGGGCTCGCGAGAATCTGATCCATGTAGGGCGCCAGCCGGAAGCGTTCGTCGGCGTCGGCATCGACGAGACCCATGCCGTGGGCCGTCCACAACCACGTGCGCACATACGGGCCGTGCAGGGACAGGCGAGCGGCGATCTCTTCCGCCGTGCCGGCGGACTCCGCCAGCGCCTTGAACAGGCCCAGCTCGAGCCCGAGCGTGATGAGGTGGATCGTGTTGAAGCCGCGGCGCCACTCGAAGATGCGGGCAACCTGTTCGTCGGCGGTCAGAGCTGGGGCAGTATCGGACATGGGGCCTCCAGGGAAGGGATCACTCTCAGTGGCGTAGGCACCGGCGAATCCGACTTCCCAAAGTGTCTGTATGCGGCTGCGCGGCGCCAGGCAGCCACGCGCCGCAGGGATCATAAACCAGACGTTCGTGCGCTCAGGCGCCGCGCTTCGGGACCTTTTCCACGAACGCATTCGTGAAGGTGTCTTCCACGCGAAGGGCGCTCGCCGCCCGCACGGACGGATCGTGCGTCGCGGTCACCTGCAGGAAGCGCTGTGCGCCCTCCGGCGCGATGCGGCCGTCGGTGGAGTAGATCGGCCGCAGGCGCGTGAGCGCGGCGCCGTAGGCCGTCCTGTCGCCCAGCATGTACTCGGGCGGGACGACCGACTGCACCTGATCCGCGGAGGCGCTCTGCAGCCAGCGAAGCGCCCGCACCATCGCATTGGTGAGCGCCTGGACGGTATTCGGATTCTCTTCGATGAAGGCCCGTTTCGCGTACAGGCAGGCCGACGGCAGCGGCCCGCCGAATACGGCCTTGCTGCCCGCCGCCGTGATGCTCTCGTGCACCACGCGCATGTCACCGGAGCGTTCGAGCATCACGGTGGCGGGTTCGATCGACGACAAAGCATCGATCTGCCCGGAGCGCACCGCGCTCACCGCCGTGGCCCCCGTACCGACGCCGACGATGGAAACGTCCTCGGGCCTCAGCTGCACCGAAGCCAGCAGGTGGTTCACCATCATGTGCGTGCTCGACCCCGGCGCCGTCACGCCGATGCGCTTGCCCTTGAGATCCTGGGGGCCGGCGTAGCTGGGGAATTTGCCCTTCGTGAGTCCGACCGAGATGGCGACGTTGCCCTGCAGGACGAAGGCCTGGAGCTTCTGCCCCTTCGCGTGCATCTGGATGGTGTGTTCGTAGCCGCCGGCGGTGACGTCGGCGCTGCCGCCGATCAGGGCCTGCAGCGCCTTGGCACCGCCCGGGAAATCGTTGACCTCCACCTGCAGGCCTTCGTCGCGGAAGTAACCGAGGCGTTCCGCGAGCGTGAGCGGCAGGTAGTAGAGCGTGGCGCGTCCGCCGACCGAGAGGATGACCTTGGATTGCTCCGGCGGCGCCGCACGGACGCGGGCAAGCGGCAGCATCGCGGCGCCGACGGCCACGGTCTGGATGAACTCGCGACGGGAGCGGGAACTCGGGATCGGGGCGGGTCTCGGCACAGCGGGTCTCCTCCGGGGTCGGGCCCGGATGATACGCCGTGGCGGACGGCTCCCTGCAATGCCGGGAGACCCCAAAAAAAGACGGGGTGCCTCTCGGCACCCCGAAATCCCTGAAACGACGTAGCGAGGCAACCACCGAAATCCGCCAGGTCGCTACCCCTGACGGCGGAACAAACCCCTCACCCATCGACGCCTTCCGGGATCCCCGGAATGCGTCTCCCCATGGACAGAAGTCTGCCGGCGGACACCCCCAATTTCCTTGATTTAGGTCAAGCGGCCAGCGCTTTGCCGGGCTTGACCATGCCCTTCAGCGCGTCGAGCGTCAGGTCCCACTGATCGAGGATGTGACGGAGCAGGGCCAGTTCCGCATCGTGCAGGTGACCGTCCGCGCGGATGATGTTGACGATCATCTGCGCTGTCTGGAAGCGCTTCTGCGGGTCGGTAACGGCTCCGATCACCTCGTCGATCCGGGCGCGGTCCATGAGGTCCACCTTGGCATGCGCAACGTCGCTCGCCAGCAGATCGTCGCAGTACTGCTTCACGACTTCGGAGAACTCGGCCTTGGAGAGCTCGAGCACCTCGTACAGGAACAGTTGATCCATGATCTCGAGTTCCTGATCGGCCAGGCGCGCGTCGGTGATCATGGTCATGGCGAGCACACGTGCCATGGCGTGGGAGCTGTTTGCGGGGTAGGTCTTCATGTCGAGGTTCCTTGGGTGGGGAGGTCAGTCGAGGCGTATCTGGTGAAGCACGGGCTGAGGGTCATGGAACATCCGGCGAATCGGCGCGCGCCCGGGCGGCCCGCGCGATGCAAAGGGCGCTGACAGGCGCCGTCAGCACGATGAACAGCGCGATCAGGATCTCCCGCAGACTGCCGCCGGACACGATCAT
>CAZEDA010000281.1:0-5061 GCA_964510915.1 uncultured Rhodocyclaceae bacterium
GAAGCGATGATTTCCAAGAGGTCGGTCACGGGAGTTTCTCCTGTCGTCAGTCGGCGATGTCGCCGCGCTCGATGAACTTCGCCAGGGCTACCGTGCCGATGAAGCCGAGCACGGCGATGAGCAGGGCCACCTCGAAGAGCCACGTTGCCCGCGCATGAATGCCATAGAGCACGACGAGCGCCGCAGCGTTGAGGTAGAGCGTATCGAGGGCCAGCACACGATCGCACGCATCGGGCCCCTTGAGCAGGCGCGCCAGGGTGAGCAGCAGCGCGACGCCCAGACAGGCGGTCGCGAACATCACGGCGACGTCTAGCATTCGAAGATCTCCTTCAGTCTCCGCTCATAGCGCTCCTTGATCTCGGCCACGAGCGCGTCGGGGTCGTCGACGTCGAGACCGTGCACCAGCAGACGCCGCCCTGGCGGATCGATCACGATCGAAACAGTGCCGGGCGTGAGGGTGATGGTCATCGCCAGCATCGCCACGACCACGGGCTGCTCCACGTCGAGCGGCACTTCGACGATGCAGGGTCGCAGCCGGCTCATCGGCCCGAGCGCGAGCCGCGCAACACGCACGTTCGACACCAGAATGTCGCTCAGCACCAGCAGCAGGTACCGCGCGAGCGCGAACGGACGGCGAAGCGTCGGCAGATCGGGAAGCATGCTGCGCGCGGACAGCGGCAGTGCGATGGCGAGCGCGACCGCGAGCAGCACGTTGCCGAAGGACGCGTCGTTCTGCAGAAGCAGCCACGCCAGAATCAGCGCCATCGAAAAGAGCGGGAACGGGAACACGCGACCGAGGAGACTCATGGCTTGTCTCCCTCGGGAACGTCGACCCGGATGGTCCAGCCCCGCAGCCGTGCCCCCAGCACCGATTCCATGTAACCCGCGGGTTCCACCACCCGCTGCGCCGCACGCTGCGTGAAGCCCTGCACGGCGCCGGCCTGGAACGTGAGGACGACGATGCCGGTTGCGAGCATCGCGACCGGCGTCAGGCGTTCCCAGGAGGCGGCTCTTTCGTCGCCGGGACAGGGGTCGTCGGCCGTCGCCCAGAACAGGCGGGAACCGGCCCGCGCCAGGGCCACGACATTGAGGAGCGAGGTCACGAGGATCACCGCCCACGCGACCGGATTCGCCCCGACGCCCTGCAGCAGCAGCGCCTTGCCGAGGAACGCGGCGAACGGCGGCAGACCCGACACGGCCACGGCCGCCACGAAGTACCAGAGGGCAAGCGCCGTTGCGCCATGCATCTTCGGAGCGCGCTGGAGGCGATCCTGCCAGTCGCCGCCGCGCGCCTGCGCCACGGCGTCCGCAAGCAGGAACATGGCCGCGAGCGCGAGCGTGCTCGGCAGCGCGTAGAAGAACGCCGCGGAAGCACCGGAGACGCCGAAGGTGCCGACTCCGACCAGGACGGACGCCGACGACCCGAGGGCAAGCCACGCGGCCAGCCGCGACAGCGTGGAGGCCGAGAACGCACCGAGCGCAGCTACCACGAGGGTGATGAGCGCCAGCGGCTGCACGACGGCATCGATCCATGGCGCCGCCGCACTCGCACCGAACACGATGCTGCCGACCCGCAGCGTCGCGTAGGCGCCCACCTTCGTGAGCACGGCGAAGATCGCCGCCGCTGGCGCACTCGCCGATCCGTAGGCGGCAGGCTGCCAGAGATGCAGGGGGAAAGCTGCCGCCTTCAGCAGGAACACGACGATCAGCATGAGCGCGCCTGCGCGCACCCACGGCACATCGGCGTCCGGGGCATTCGCGAGGGCGACGCCGAGGTCCGCCATGTTCAGCGTGCCACCGACGCGATAGAGGATGCTCACCGCGATGAGGAACACGGCCGAGCCGACGAGATTCACGGCGACGTAGTGGAATCCGGCACGCAGCCTCGCGCTGCCGTCACCGTGGGACAGAAGCGCATAGGAGGCAATCAGCATCAGTTCGAAACAGACGAACAGGTTGAACAGATCGCCCGTCAGGAATGCGCCGTTGAGCCCCGTCAGCTGCACCTGGAACAGTGCGTGGAAATGGCGCGAGCGGGAGTCCCATCCGCGGCTCGCGTACGCGAGCGCGGCCACGGCGACGACCGCCGCGAGCGCCAGCATGATCGCCGCGAGCCCGTCCAGCACGAACACGATGCCGAGATGGGCGGGCCACGCCCCCATCGCATACACCTCGGCCGGACCGTTACCGCGCGTCGCGCACATCGTGAGCGAGACTGCGGTCAGGCCGACAGCCACCGCCATCGACAGCACCCGCTGAGCAGTCAGGGATCGCACGAACACGAGGATGCATGCCGTGACGAGCGGCAGGACGAACGGCACGGCGATCCAGTGATTCATCGTCCGCCCTCCGAGTCCCCGTCCACGTGGTCATGACCGTCGGCGGCGCGCAGGCGGATCGCGAGCACCACGAGATAAGCCGTCATGCCGAAGCCGATCACGATCGCCGTGAGCACCAGCGCCTGAGGCAGCGGGTCCGTCATCGCCGCCGCGGCGCCCACGATCGGCGGCGCGTCGAGGCGGATGCCGCCCGCCACGAAGATGAAGAGGTTCACCGCGTACGACACGAACGTGAGTCCGAGCACCACCGGAAAGGTGCGTCCTCGCAGAGACAGGTATACCCCCGCAGCAGCGAGAATGCCGATGGCCGAGGCGAGCAGGGCTTCCATCAGGCTGCCCTCTCCGGTCTGGCAGAGAGACTGTCCAGCACGAGCATCACGATGCCGACGACCACCAGATACACGCCCAGATCGAACAGCGCCGCGGTCGCGAGGTGCAGTTCGCCTACCAGCGGAATGGCGACCGGGCCGTGGGCGCTGGTGAGGAAGGGCCGCCCGAAGGCCCAGGCGCCCAGACCGGTGAGTGCGGCGATCGCGAGCCCCGTCGCAGTCACCCGGTGGAAGTCGATGCGCACGGCGGCGTGACGCCAGGCCTGACCGGAACCGACGCCGAGCATCGCGATGACGACGCCGGACACCAGGCCCGCGATGAATCCGCCGCCCGGCAGGTTGTGGCCGCGCAGGAAGATGTACATCGACACGAGCAGCGTCGGCGGCAGGATGACGCGGGAGAGCATCGCCAGGGCCGGCTCGCGATCCCTCGTCACCGGGGCGGGCGCGCCCGCGCCTTGCGACAGCAGGGCGACGATGCCGAGCGCGGCGGTGACCAGCACCGAGATCTCGCCGAAGGTGTCGAACCCGCGGAAGTCCACGAGGATGACATTGACGACATTCGCGCCGCCGCCCTCCGGGACACTGCGGAGAATGTGCTCCGCAGAGATGCTCGGACCGTCGCGGGTCATCATCCACCAAGCGGCACCGCCCATGCCTGCGCCGCAGCACACCGCGACTGCGGCGTCGCGCAGCTTCCGCAGTCCGGAGGATTCCCGCGGCGACTCGGCGGGCAGCCGGCCCAGCGCCAGCAGCATGAGGAGCGTCATCGCCACTTCGACCACGAGCTGCGTGAGGGCCAGGTCGGGCGCCGAGTAGTAGGCGAATGCGGCGGAGACCATCAGCCCAGCCGCGCCGGTCAGGATGAGAGCCGTCAGTCGCTGGCGATGGGCCGCGAGGACACCGACCGTGGCGATGACCAGCACGGCCCAGCCGACGAGCGCGATGAGGTTGACCGGCGTGGTCGCGGAGAGGCTGCGGCCCGGCATGCCCGCCAGCATCGGAACGAAACCGGCTGCCACCGTGACCAGAGCGATCACCGCGACCTGCCGCTGCAGCCGGCCGTCGGTCGTGACGGTCGTGAACGCGCGGCTGCCGCGATCGAGTCCGTGGATGAGCTTCTCGAAGAGCCCGTGGCCCGTCCATGCGCTCCCGACATGCGCGTGCAACGACCGGGACTGCAGCCAGAAGTACATCGCCACGCCGCCCGCGAGCGCCACACCGCTCATGAGCAGAGGCAGATTGAACCCGTGCCAGACGGCGAGGCTGTACTGCGGCGGTGCAGTGCCCATGACGGCACTCGCTGCCACGTCGAGCACACTGCCAACGAGGACCTGCGGCACGATGCCCACCAGCACGCAGATCACCACCAGCAGTTCGACGGGAATCCGCATCCAGCGCGGCGGCTCGTGCGGCTCGCGCGGCAGTTCCTTGCGGGGGCCGTTGAAGAACACGTCATGGATGAAGCGCGTGGAATACGCGACGCCGAAGATGCCGGCCGCCGTGGCAGCCAGAGGCACGAGGAACGCCACGAGCCCGCCGCGTTCGGTGGCGAGGGTTTCCGCGAACAGCATTTCCTTGGAGAGAAAGCCGTTGAGGAACGGTACGCCCGCCATCGCGGCGGCCGCGACGAGCGCAAGAGCACCGGTCACCGGCATGGCACTCCAGAGTCCGCCCAGACGCCGCATGTCGCGCGTCCCCGTTTCGTGGTCGATGATGCCCGCGGCCATGAACAGGGACGCCTTGAAGGTGGCGTGATTCAGGATGTGGAACACCGCGGCGATCGGCGCGAGCGGACTGTCGAGACCCAGGAGCAGCGTGATGAGGCCGAGGTGGCTGATCGTGGAGTAGGCGAGCAGCCCCTTGAGATCGTGCCGGAAGGTCGCCTGCCAGGCGCCGAACACCAGCGTGACCAGGCCTGTTCCGCCCACGGCGTAGAACCAGGCATCGGTCCCGGACAGCGCCGGGTAGAGCCGGGCGAGCAGGAAGATCCCGGCCTTCACCATCGTGGCCGAGTGCAGGTACGCGGATACCGGCGTGGGCGCCGCCATCGCGTTGGGCAGCCAGAAGTGGAACGGGAACTGCGCCGACTTCGTGAACGCTCCCAGCAGCACCAGCGTCAGCGCCACGGGATACAGGGCGTGTTCGCGGATCTGCGGGCCGAGCGTGTTGAGCACCGAGATCTCGAGAGTCCCGGTCATCTCGCGCAGGACCAGCGCGCCGCCGAGCAGCGCCAGCCCGCCCATGCCGGTGACGGCAAGCGCCATGCGCGCGCCCGCCCGGGCGTCGGCCCGATGATTCCAGTAGCCGATCAGCAGGAACGAGGACAGGCTCGTCAGTTCCCAGAAGAAGATGAGCAGCAGCAGGTTGTCGGACACCGCGATGCCGAGCAT
>CAZEDA010000282.1:0-5050 GCA_964510915.1 uncultured Rhodocyclaceae bacterium
TCCACGATCGACAAGCTGGAGGCGCTCTGCGAGAGCGCGGGCGGTTTCGACAAGACCCAGGCGGCGGCGCTCGATGCCTGGAAGACGGCCAACGCAGTGGATCGGATTCGCGATCGTCTTCCGGAACTCGCGCGCCATCCGGTGGAGTACCGGCAGATGGAGGAAGCCGCCGATTCGATCGTCGCCAGCACGACGCAGCGCAAGGTCGAACCCTGTGCCGCCGCGGTCGCGATGTCGCGGATTGCCGACGCCCAGTTCGCCAAGGTTGCGCCGCAACTCGTGGCGACACCCGAACCGGCGACCGCGGCCCGCGCGGAGGAGTCGGCTGCCGATGCCGACGAATCGGGCGGTTCTCCCTCTGAGGACGTGCTCGGCCAGATCGACAGTTTCGGTTTTTCTTCTCGCGCGACCATGGGCGCGGGCGGCTTCGTCGGGCTCGATATCTTCCCCGTGGTGCTGTTGCGATCCGGCGACGCCCTCAAGGATGTGCGCGGACTGCGTTTCCCGGGTGGTCTCGACGCGCACCGTCAGGCGGAGCCTAAGAAGTGGGCGCGCTGGCGCCGCCAGGACGGGAAGATCGAACTGTCCACCGAGAAGGGCTGGAAGGCGCTGCCGTTTCCGACCACCTACTCCCGGCTTCCGGACGGCATGAAGCTCGAAGGCCTGTTCCGGCACGTGGGCGGCACCGGCAATGTGGCGGTCGGCGGTTCCCAGTCCGTGACCGCCTACACGCAGTACCGGTTCGAGAAGGATGGACGTGTGGTTCGAGGTGGCGGGGCGGGCAGCACGGCGGCGGCGGGCGATACCGCCGTGGCGACCGCGGGCCGTTCAGGCGAACGGGTCGGGCGGTACCGCATTGACGGACTCACTCTGCAGATCCGCTACGACGACGGCACGACCGAGAAACGCATCCTCATCACGGACCCGAAGGAACCGGTGAAGGTCATCTGGCTCGACGGAACGGGGTACGTGCGCCGATAGGAGGTACGCAGGCGCGGATGCCGTGGGCAATCAGGGAACGACCGCGACCGTGCGTGTCGGTGCCGGGCAGGCGAGCGACTCGAGTTCCGCGGCGATCGCTCCGGTGCGTTCCACCACCTTCCGGCGCTGCGCGTCGGTCATCAGGCCGTTCACCTCCGCGATCATCGCGAAGGTGCGCGCGCGGTTCACTTCCAGCTTGCCCTGCAGCGCGGGTGTGTACGTCCGGTCCGGTTCCGCCATGAGCGTGAACAGTTGCGACTGCACCGCCTCGGTCTCGCTGCGGCGAGCGAGCGTGTCCCGGAGTGACTGCTGCCAGCGCAAACGGCTTTCGAGCACGTCCGCCTGAGCGGGTTCGAGTGCCGCGCTCCAGCGTTCCACCGCGAGCCGCTGGGGCTTGGTGAGCGGGCCGATCCAGAATTCCAGGCGCTCACGTGTGGTGGTCGCCCGCTTCGCAGCGACATCCCGATAGGCGACCTCCACGAAGTCCTTGCGGTACTTGCCGTTTGCCTTGTCGAAGGCCTTCGAGAGCTCGCCGATCTGGCGATCGTCCAGCGAGCGGCTCAGGCCGGCGAGGCGCGGGCTGGCGTCCTCCGCCATCAGCCGCAGGAAGTAGCGCACGTTCGCGAAGCGGGCTTCCACCTGCTCCGCCGTCACCCCCTCGGCGAGTTCCTTGCCGACCAAGCGCAGCCAGGCGGCATAGCCCGGCAGCTGCGACCGGCAATGCCATTCCTTGAAGGCGACGAGTTGCCGGTCCAGCGCTTCGGACTGCCGTCGATCGAGCGGCAGATAGCTTTCCAGAGTCCAGGAGATGACGCGCTCCGCCTGGCTGTAGCCGAACTGCAGGCGGCTGCACGCGCCCGCGATCAGCGTGGTCGACAGCAGGAGTGAGACGACGAGCGCGCGCTTCATGCGGCCTGCGCCGCGATCGCACTGCCGGAATGGATCGGGCGGCGACCGAAGCGAGTGATGACGTGGTCTGCCATGCCGCGAGCGAGTTCGTGCTCACCGATGAAGACTTCGGTGATCCTGTCCCGCGCCATCAGCTCCGCCTCGTCGTCGCTGTGGCATCTGAGCACGACGGCAATGCTCGGGTTCAGCGCTCTGGCGATGTCGATCATCTTGCGTGCGAGCAGCGGGTCCGGCACGGCGACGAGCAGCATCGCCGCGCGGGCGACATGCGCCTGGATCAGCACTTCCGGCGTGGAAGCGTCGCCGCTCACCGCGGGGATGCCGTCGCGGCGAAGCGCGTCGACGACCTCGCGGTTCTGCTCCGCGACGACGAAGGCGATGTCGTGCTCGCGAAGCGTCGCGCCGATCCGCCGGCCGACGCGGCCATAGCCCACCAGCACGACCTGGCCCGTGAGCAGGGCGTGATCCGTCGACATCGGCAACTGAGCGAGCGGGTCGTCGCGCAGCTCCAGCTTTCGGGCGAGCGCGGAGCGCGCGCGGATCCAATCCTGCAGCGGCTCGATGGCGGCGAACACGGCCGAGTTCGCCGCAATCGAGATGAGCGCGCCGGCCAGCACGAGACTCTGCCCCTCGGCGGGCATCAGTCCGAGGGACACGCCCAGCGCCGCGAGGATGAACGAGAACTCGCCGATCTGCGCGAGGCTCGCACCGACGGTGAGAGCGGTGTTGAGCGGATAGCGGAAGAGCAGCACCAGGGCGATGGCGGCGATGGTCTTGCCGACCAGGATGATCGCGACAACGGCGAGGAGCTTGAGCGGCTCCTGCACGATCACCGCCGGATCGAAGAGCATGCCGACCGAGACGAAGAAGAGCACGGCGAACGCATCGCGAAGCGGCAGCGACTCGTCGGCGGCGCGGTGGCTGAACTCCGACTCGCGCATCATCATCCCGGCGAAGAAGGCGCCGAGCGCGAAGGACACGTCGAACAGCTTCGCCGCCCCGAACGCCACGCCCACGGCAACCGCGACCACGCACAGCGTGAACAGCTCACGCGAGCCGGTGCGTGCCATGAGCCAGAGCAGCTTGGGGAACAGGCGCCGGCCGACGATCAGCATGAACGCGATGAAGGCCGCGACCTTGGCGAGGGTGATGCCCATGGTGGCCCACAGATCGCCGCCGGCTGAATCGGCCGGCGCCTTGCCCTCGGCCAGCACCCCGGCGAGGGCCGGCAGGAGCACCAGCACGAGGACCATCACCAGGTCTTCCACCACCAGCCAGCCCACCGCGATCTGCCCGTTGATCGACTTGACCAGTCCCTTGGCTTCCAGCGCACGCAGCAGCACCACGGTGCTGGCGACCGAGAGGCAAAGCCCGAACACCAGGGCTCCGCCGAGGCTCCAGCCCCACGCGAGGGCGGTGCCCATGCCCAGCAGGACGGCCACGACGATCTGGACGACGGCCCCGGGGACGGCGATGCGCTTCACCGCCAGCAGGTCGTCGATGGAGAAGTGCAGCCCTACGCCGAACATGAGCAGCATCACGCCGATCTCGGCCAGCTGCCCTGCGAGCCCGACATCCGCGACGAAGCCGGGCGTGGCCGGGCCGATCATGATGCCGGCGAGGAGGTAGCCCACCAGAGGAGGCATCCGCAGGCGGGCGGCAGCGAACCCGAGGACCAGGGCAAGCCCGAAACCGGCGGCGATGGTGGCGATGAGACTGACGTCGTGGGGCATGGGCGGGTCCGCGCGGCGTGGGAAATCGGGAGACGAAGACAGCAGGAACCCAGGTGCGACAGCTTGGGCCCGGGGTGGTTCCGCCCCGGTGACTCCCCGATTCTGGGCTGGCTTCATGACACCGAATCGGTCACCCCGAACTTTTCCGGGTGGAGTCGTCCCGGTCGGGCGTACCTTTCGATCCGGGGCAGGCGGACGGTTACGCCATCGGAATACCCCTTCTGGCACGGTCCGCGCTCCTGAGAACGGTCCGACGCCGGGAAGGAGGTTCCTTCCCCTGCCCGCGGAACGAACCCTCGATCTGGAGTCGACCCATGCCAGACACCTTGTATCTCGCCATTGCGGAGCGCACGTCCGCCCAGGCGGCCGCGCAGCTCTCGCTGCCGACCTACGACCCGGACTACGTGCTGAAGCTCGCGAAGGGCGACAAGCCCATGCCGCCGGAACTGCGCGAGCGGATCCGCAGCGTCGTGCAGCTGCACATCTTCTCCCGCAAACGGCTTCCCGGGCTGGACGAGTCCGTCGCCCTGCGCCGGGAAGGAATCCTGTTCCTGCCGGACGGGCAGCAGCTGCTCGACCGGACCCACGAGGCCGAGGCGCTGGCGCGAAATCCGGCCACTCCCGCCGCGCTGCGCATCCAGTACCTCTGGATTGCGATGACCGGCTCGTTCCGGCTTGCGCGCCCGAGGGAGAACGGGGCGGGCAGCCATCTTCGCTTCCTGGAGAACCTGTGCACCCTGGGTGAGGAGATGCAGCAGCTCGCGGAAGCCGAGCACGGCGTGAACAGCGTCTGGTTCCACCTCGCGAGAGTGAACACGTCGGCTGCGCGCTTCCAGTTGCTGGCGATGCGCAGCCGGCTCGATCAGGACTTCTACCGTCACGGGCTGGAGGTGTGTCGGGCTGCGGCGGCGGATTGCCCCTGGTGGGTCGAGGTCCATCGGGACGCGCTGGAGTACGCGGCGCTCCTCGGCGACGCGCCCGCCACCGACCGTGCACTGCTCGCGCTGTGCCAGTGCGCGAAGACGCGTCCCGCCGGATGGGTGCTCAGCATTGCCCACCACGGCATGGAGCGCGAGGCGATGGAGCGCATCCGCGAGAGCGCCCTTCACAAGCATCTCGAGACGCTGGTGGAGGAGGATCGCCACAAGCTGCGTGCCGTGAGCCGCGTGGATCGGGCCCTGCTCGATGCGCTGAGCGGTCTCGTGACCGAGTCCAACTGAGGGAGCGCCCATGAAAGCCATTCTGAGCTTGACCACGGTGCTGATCGCCCTGTTGGGTGCGATGCCCGCGAATGCCGAACACCACGGTGTGCCGAAGCCGTCCGCGCCGGTTTGTTCGCAGCACGATAACGATCCGGCGGCGCCGGGGTTTTACGGATAACGATTGTTTCGGAGGTCTCGATCCCGGGGCCGGGTTTCATCGCGATT
>CAZEDA010000283.1:0-5046 GCA_964510915.1 uncultured Rhodocyclaceae bacterium
GCGAAGTAGTGCCCGCGCAGGCGGAACGTGGGCATGCCCACCACGATGCCGGCGAGCCCGCCCAGCACGCCGGCGCAGGGGATGGAGACCCAAGGCGACAGACCCCACTGGATCTGCGCGAGCGCGACGAAGTAGGCGCCCAGGCCGAAGAACGCCGCATGCCCGAAGGACACCAGGCCGCTGTAGCCGCTGAAGAGGTTCCAGGAAAGGCCCATGACCGCCCAGACCGGGACCACCGCCATGATGAGCTGGTAGTAGGTGTTCTCCACCAGCATCGTGAGCGCGGCGTAGACGACGCCGAACACGACGATGGCGATGGTGTGCCGGTGGCGCGGCGTGTTCATGCGCGACGCACCGCGCGGCCGAAGAGTCCCTGCGGCCGGACCAGCACGATGGCCAGGAACACCACGAAGATGGCCGTGTTCTGGAGCTGCTGCGGCAGGAACAGCGTGGAGAGCTGCTGCACGAGGCCGATGGTGAGGCCGCCGAAGAACGCACCGGACACGCTGCCGAGACCGCCCAGCACCACACCGGCGTACATCACGATGACGTACTCGAGGCCCACGTACGGCTGGAAGGGATACGACGAGGCGAGGAGCCCGCCGCCCACGCCCGTGATCGCCACGCCGAAGCCGAAGGCGATGCGGTGCGCGCGCTCCACGTCGATGCCCATGTAGAGCGCGGCCTCGGGGTTGTCTGCCGCCGCCCGCAGCGCCTTGCCGAGCCGGGAGCGGTTCATGAGCACCACGAAGCCCAGCACCGCGACCGCTGCGATGACCGCCGACACGAGCTGGCCCTGATTGACGAACACGCTAACGAGATCGCCGTACAGCGGGCCGACCTCCCACGCGTTGGACGACAGCGGCGTGGAGATCGACACGGGCTGCGAGCCGAACACGTAGAGCCCGCCGTTCTGCAGGATGAGCGCGATGCCGAGGGTGAGGATCAGCTGCGCGTAGTGGCCTTCGGACTCGAGCGCGTTGCCGCGCATGCCCGTGACGCGGCTCACGAGCAGCTTGTGCACGAGCACGCCGGCCACGAACACCATCGGCCCTGCAGCGAGCGCGGCGATGTACGGTGCGAGGACGGAGCCGCCCGAGCCGCCGGGCACGAGCAGGCCGAACACGAACCACGCCCCGTACATGCCGAGCATCATGAAATCGCCCTGGGCGAAGTTGATGACCCGCATGACGCCGAAGATGAGGCTGAGCCCCACGCACATGAGCCCGTAGATGACCCCCGTGAGGATGCCCGCGGTGAGCGCCTGCAGGAAGTTCTCGGCGAACTGGGCGCCGTTCATCGCCCGGCTTCGGTGCGCAGCAGTCCTCCGAGCGCGCCTGCATCGGCTTCGTCGTCCAGCGCGTCCACGCAGGCTTCGACCTCGCGCATGCGGGCCTCGCCCAGGACTTGCGCGGTGGCCTCGCGGAATCGGGCGCGGACCTCCGCAGCAGTCGCGTTGACCACGTTGTCGAGGCGCACGCGATGCACGGTGCCGTCGGTGGTTTCCACTTCGACCTCGCCGCCCTGCAGGCCGGGGAACGCGCTGGTCATCTCGTCGTCGACCGACAGCGTGGTGACGTCGAGCAGGCGGCGGAGCCCGGCGTCCTTCAACAGCGAGAAGTTGGCCTCGGCTACGCGACCGTTGATGAGCGCGGCTGCGACGTTGTACTGGATGCTCATCTTGGCCTGCAGCACGTGATCGAACGGCCCGACGGAATCGCACCCGGGATAGAGCTTGCCCGCGCGAGGCACGTGGATGTCGATGCTGCGGATGGCTCCGGGCGCCACGCGATGCTGCTGTGCCACGCGCGCTGCCGCGAGGCAGGCGGTCTGCGCGAAGTTACAGGCCGGGACAGGCTTGTGATAGACGGAGAGAATCTCGGGCTCACCGTCGAACAGCGTGATGCCGCGTTCCGGCAGCGTCCGGTGCATGGCGGCGAACAGCCCGGCCTCGCCGTCCAGCGCGGAGGGCGAACCGAACGCGCCGCTCTGGGCGAGCCGCGCGGAGGTGACGGCGCTGCGGGCTGCGGCGCCGGCCTCGAAGAACATCTCGCTGCCGCCGGTGTGCGCCCACTGGTTGAAGCCCGCCACCGAATTGACACCCAGCGCGATGGCGCTGGTGGTGGTCGCCGCGTCCAGACCCAGCAGCCGGGCGCAGGCCGCGGCGGCGGCGATCGGCCCGGTGACGCCCGTGGGCCGGTGAATGCGCGCGAGTTCGGACGTCATCACGGCGCGCCCGACCTTGCCGCCCACCTCGTAGCCGATGGCAGCGGCCACGAGGAAGTCGCGGCCGGACACCGCGCGTGCCTGCGCGAGCGCCAGCAGCGACGGCAGCACGACGATGCCCAGGTGACTGAAGCTGCCCGCGTGCATGTCCTCGCGCACGAGGCCGTGGCCCATCACGGCGTTGGCGAACGCGGCATCCGCCGGTGTGGCGAAGACGGGCAGGCCGATGATCGTGGCGGTGCCCGGCGTCCCCGCCGGCAGCGGCAGGGCGAGCGACTGCGCCTGACGGCTCCAGGGCAGGGCGAGCGACTCGAACGCGCAGCCGATCAGGTCGAGCAGGCAGACCTTGATCTTGTCGCGGACGGCCGGACTGATGTCCTCCCAGCGCACCGCGACGGCCTGGCGCGCGAGACTGGCCGCGAGCGGTTCCCCCGTGGCGCCCTCGGCGCCGCGGACGGGTTCGACGATTCCCATGACACTTTCCTCCTCCGGAAAGGGACTGCCGGACCGGCGTGCGTCAACCGCGCACTTTTACGCCGGCCCAGTCTTCGATGACCTTGCACACCGCCGTGAAGTCGGAATTCGCGCCCAGGGTGGCCTGGGTGATGGCGTAGAGCTCGCGCACCGCGCCGCCCGCGACCATGGGCACGCCCAGGGCCTCGGCCTCGTTCACGCACAGGCACACGTCCTTGTACGCGAGACCGGTGGCGAAGCCGAAGTCGAAGGTGCCGGGCAGCACCGCGCGCGGGAACTTGTCCGTGCTGGCCGTGTTGCGGCCGGTGCCGTTGTTGATGACTTCCAGCATGGTCTTCGCGTCGAGCCCCGCCTTCACGCCCATGACCATCACCTCGGAGGTGATGGCGATGGCGGTCATGGAGAGCAGGTTGTTGGCGAGCTTCATCGTCTGCGCCTGGCTGGGCTTCTCGCCCAGATGGAACAGCTTGCCGAAGGTGCCGAGGATGGGCTGCAGTTCTTCGTAGACCGGGGTGGGGCAGGCGACCATCACCGCGAGGGTGCCGTTGGTGGCGCCCTTCACGCCGCCGCTCACCGGGGCATCCACGTACTGGATGTTGCGCGCGCCCAGACCTGCGGCGGCGCTGGTGGCCGCCCGCGGCCCGATGGTGGAGAAGTCCACCACACGGCGCACTCGCGAGCCTTCGACGATGCCACCGGCGCCGAGCGCCACGGCCAGGACGATCTCCGGCGTGGGCAGGCTCAGGAACACGACGTCCGCGCGATCGGCGACGTCCTTTGCCGAGGCGCCACGTTCGGCGCCACGCTGCACGGCGGCATCGACGGCCGCGGTGCTGTTGTCGAACACGACCACCGAGTGACCGGCGGCCAGCAGCCGGGCGGACATCGGCCCGCCCATCTGCCCCACACCCACGAACCCGTAGACGGGCTTTTCCATGGCTTTCTCCTCCAGCGAATCGGGCCATGCTAGCCCGATCGGCCGGGGAAAGCATCCTCGGGCGCGGCATACCTGAGTGTTCATGGCGTGCATAACGGGCCGCGCGAACCTTCATCCAGGCAATTTGTGCAGGCTCCCGTGGGGTGCTTCGCGACCGGGCCGCCATGGCGCACACTCCGGCGCTGCCACGCAGGAGATGCTCGAGCCCATGCCCATCGACCGACGCCGATTCCTCGCCGTTCTCGCCGCCTGCACGCCGGTTGCCGGGATGCCGGCCATGGCCCACGCGCAGGAGACACTGCGCGTGCCGCTGCGGATCTACGTGCTGACCGACATCGACATGGCCAAGGGCGGGCGCGTCCTGCGCTCGTGGGTGAGTGCGGAGGACATCCGGCGGACCATCCTTCCCGAGGTCAACCGCATCTGGCGTCCGGCGGGCATCGTCTTCGAACTCCTGGCCGCGGAGCCGCGCAAGGCGCTCGCGCCGCCGGACCGGCGTCCGCTCATCGAGTTCATCACCGGGGCAACCCGCGACAGCGAGGGGGAGTCCGACCCCGCGCGCATCGACGCCCTGTACCGGCTGATCGACTTCGGGCCGGAAGCCGACGGCGCCATCACCGTGGTGCTCGTGCCGTATCTGGGCGAGGCGTCGCAGGGCAACGCGCGGCGCAAGCTGCGCCGCGTGCTCGTGGGCCAGTGGACCGACAAGGGCAAGGGCGCCGCCGGCGCGCTGCGCGAGTTTCCGTTGTCCGAGGGCGGCGTGTTCGGGCAGGGTTCCATCAGCCGCACCGTGGCGCACGAGCTGGGTCACATCCTCGGGCTCGACCATCCGGACAAGGCCACCCAGACCACCTTCGGCCTGCTCATGGGCGGCAAGCAGCCGGGCTTCACGCTGACCGCCGAGGAAGTGCGCAAGGCGCGGAAGAAGGCGAAGAAGCTGGACTGAGCGGCGGCCAGTTCACGTACGACTTTTTCGGGCTCACGCCCTGAGCCACCCGGCGGCTATCCTGTTCATCACACCAGACACAGGAGGGCCGCATGCCACCGGAGAAGCACCCTGAATCCCCATCGGGCAGCCGTCCCGGCCCAGATCCGGACGTGTGCGACTGGGCGGACGCCATCGCCCGCGCCGCGCGCTGCATCGCGGATGCCGATGCCATTCTCGTCACCGCCGGGGCGGGCATGGGGGTGGATTCCGGCCTGCCGGATTTCCGCGGGCCTGAAGGGTTCTGGAAGGCGTATCCCGCGCTGGGTCGCCACCGCCTGGGCTTCACCGACATCGCGTGTCCCGCCGCATTCGAAAGCGTGCCGCGGCTCGCGTGGGGCTTCTACGGGCATCGCCTGAAGCTGTATCGCGAGACGCGTCCGCACGAGGGCTTCGCGGTGCTGCAGCGCCTCGCGCACAGCAA
>CAZEDA010000284.1:0-5029 GCA_964510915.1 uncultured Rhodocyclaceae bacterium
CGACGTTTTCGATACGACTAGCGCTTCGCGTCGTTCAACGCCCAGTCGTAGTCGAGAAACTGCACCTTCGCCCTGGCTGCGCGAACCGTGGCTCGGTCCTCCGGGGAATCGGCGAGCAGATCCGCGTAGCGCGCCAGGTACTGCGCCACCGACCCGGCCTGCGCCTTGAAGTCATCCCCGTACCAGTCGAAGATCTTCGATACTTCCAGCGCGCCGGCGCGGTAGCGATTGCGAGAGCGGTCCGACAGAAAACGCCTGGCCTGCTCTTCCAGCTGCGCGTCCAGTCTGTCAGCCACGAAAGGCTCTTCGCGGAGCATGGGGCAGCCGATCGACGCGCAGTTGACCGCGAAGTGGATGCGCGGCTCGTCGAAGCTGCCCGCGACGCGGATCGTCCCGTGCTCGATGCCATCCAGGTTCTGCGACTTGCCCAGCAGCGTGAAGAACTTGTCCTTCCAGGGATTCCCGAACACGGAACCGAAATCGCGGATCGATTCCAGCTTCGGATAGCGCGTGAGAATCTTCTCCACCGTGAACGCGTTGTAGGCATTGATGAGGAAAGCGAGCTTCTGCGCGCGAGTCCAGCCGCGATACTCGGCGTCGGTCACGGCAGAGAGGGCATCCAGGTAGCCCTTCAACTGCACGCGATCCTTCGCGAACCCCGCGTAATTCGCGCGCGAGGCCTTCGCACCGTCGACCGTCGTGACATGCGTGCGGAGCAGCGCACCCCATGCGGCGTGCGTGTGGTCGAACGCATGTGCCACGCTCGTGCAGGCCAGCAGCACGATGCAGATCGCCAGATTCGTGAGTGTCTTCATGGTGCGGCTTCTCCTCCGCGTTCCCAGCGGTGATAGCGTTCCAGCCAGCGCAGCGCGGCGGCCGGAGCGTGCGCGCGCTTCCAGTTGCCCGCGGCGTACTTGTTGGCCTCGGTGAGCGTCGGGTAGATGTGAATCGTGCCCAGGATCTTGTTCATGCCGAACCCATGGCGCATCGCCGCGACGAACTCCGCGATGAGATCGCCTGCGTGCTCGCCGACGATCGTCACGCCGAGGATGCGGTCCTTGCCCGGCTCCGTGAGGACCTTCACGAGACCGTGGGCCTCGCTGTCCGCGATGGCGCGATCGAGATCGTCCATGCCGTAGAGGGTGACTTCGTAAGGCACGCCCTTCTCCTTCGCTTCGGTCTCGTTCAGACCGACCCGGGCGACTTCCGGTTCGGTGAAGGTCGCCCACGGAATCACCGAGAAGTCCGCGCGGAAGCGCTTGAATCGTCCGAACAGCGCATTGACCGCGGCGTACCAGGCGGTATGCGCAGCCGTGTGCGTGAACTGGTACGGCCCGGCCACGTCACCGCAGGCGTAGATGTTCGGGTACTTCGTGGCCATGAACTCGTTCACCTCGACGGTCCGGGCTTTCGTCGTGGGGATGCCGAGCTTTTCCAGGCCGTAGCCGGTGGTGTTGGCAACGCGTCCCACCGCACACAGAAGCTGGTCGAACGCGATGCGCACTTCGCGGCCTTCGGTCTCCGCGTAGAGCACCTTCTCGCCGTCCTCCACCGCGAAGCGGCTCGCCTTGTGGTTCACCAGCACGGCGACTCCCTCCTCGCGGAAGCGCGCCATGACCATGGCGGAAATCTCCGGGTCCTCGCGAATCATGATGCGCGGGAGCATTTCCACCTGCGTCACCTGCGCACCGAAGCGCGCGAAGGCCTGCGTCAGTTCGCAGCCGATCGGGCCGCCGCCCAGCACGACCAGCCGGCGCGGCAACTCGCGCAGGGACCAGAGGGTGTCGGAAGTGAGATACCCCACGTCGTCGATGCCGGGAATCGGCGGCACGAAGGGTCGTGCGCCGGCAGCCACGACGATGCCGCGGGTGGTGAGCGTGCGCGTTCCGGTTGCCGTCTTCACCTCGACGCTCCACGGTGACGTGATGGTGGCCTCGCCGTGGATGCATTCCACACCGAGCCCGGTGTAGCGCTCGACCGAATCGTGGGGCTCGATCTCGGCGACGACCCTCTGCACCCGATCCATCACTTCGGCGAAGTCGAACTCGGCACTCGCCGAGCGGATGCCGAATTCCTTCGAGCGCTTCACGTGGGACAGGAACTTGGCCGAGCGGATGAGCGCCTTGGACGGCACGCAGCCGGTGTTGAGGCAGTCGCCTCCCATCCGATGCCGCTCGACTAAGGTCACCTTCGCCTTCACCGCGGCGGCGATGTAGGCCGATACGAGCCCGCCGGAGCCCGCACCGATCACGACGAGATTGCGATCGAAGCTGGCGGGCTTCTTCCAGCCTGCGTAGATCTTCCGCGCGCGGATCAGGTCGACCGCCTTCTTCAGCACGAGGGGCAGGACGCCGAGCACGACGAACGAGCCGAGCAGCGAAGGGGAGAGGATGCCGCGCAGACCCTCGATCTTCGCGAGCTGCGTGCCGGCGTTCACGTAGGCGATGGTGCCCGCGAGCATGCCCAGCTGGCTCACCCAGTAGAACGTCCACGACCGCATCGCCGTGAGCCCCATCGCGAGATTCACGGCGAAGAAGGGCAGCACCGGGACGAGCCGCAAGGTGAACAGATAGAAGGGGCCGTCGCGCGCGATGCCTTCGTCGATGGCTTTCAGGCGTGCGGCGAAGCGTGCCTTCACGGCGTCGCGGAACAGGAAACGGCTGGCGAGAAAGGCCAGCGTCGCACCCACGCTGGACGCGAACGACACGATGACCGTCCCGACCGTCACGCCGAAGAGCGCGCCCGCGGCCAGGGTGAGCACCGCCGCCCCGGGAAACGACAGCGCCGTGACAGTCACGTACGCAGCCACGTAGATCGCAATCGTCCGCGCAGGATGCTCGTGGTAGTACGCGTCGAAGGCAGCCTGCTGCGCCTTCAGGTAATCGAGGGAGACGAAGCGCCCGAGATCGAAGGTGATGAACAGCCCGACCGCCACCACCAGCAGCACCGCCAACAGCAGTTTGCCTTTGTTCATGCCGTGCCCTCGAAATGCCGCCGCCGGTTCCGGCAGCGGACCGACGCGTTCGCGATCAGGGAGTGTCCGACGCGAGCGACCCGCCGCAACTGGATCCCTGGCCCGCCGTGCATCCGAAACAGTGGTCGGCCACCGCGATCGGGTTGCCTTCGATGTCGCGGTTCAGCAGTTCGGCCAGGCGCACGCGCGGCTTGCCGCCCACCGCCATCGGCAGCGCCAGCATCTGGTTGAAGTCGCAGTCGTAGACGTAGCCCTGCCAGTCGACGGACACGAGCGAGCGGCACATCACGCCGTCGAGGTTCTCCGGCCGGTAGCTGTCCTGCAGCAGCTTCATGTAGCCCGCGAACTGTCCCTTGGAGACGAGCGTGGAGCCGAACCGCTGGATCGGCATGTTGGCGATGGTGAACAGCCGGTTGAAGCGGATGCCGAAGGTCTCGCCGAGGATTCGCTTGTAGTCGGCCTCGAGCTTTTCCTGGGCGGGCGGCAGCGTCGGCCCCTGCGGGTTGTAGACGAGGTTCAGCATCAGGCGCCCGTCGTCATTGCCGTAGCCGAGGGCATTCAGCCGGCGGATGGCCGCGATGCTCTTTTCGTAGACACCCTTGCCGCGCTGACGGTCCACGAGTTCTTCGGTGTAGCACGGCAGGGACGCCGTGATCTCCACGCCCTGTTCGGCGAGGAACCCGGCGAGGTCTTCCTGCCCCGGCTCCAGCAGGATGGTGAGGTTGCACCGGTCGATCACGTGGCGGCCCATCTTCCGCGCTCCACTCACGAGCCGGCGGAAGTGCTCGTTGAGTTCGGGGGCGCCCCCCGTGACGTCGAGCGTCTGCGCGCCGGAGACTCGAAGGTACTCGAGCACCGTGTCGACCGTCTCGGCGCTCATCATCTCGGTGCGGTCCGGCCCGGCGTTGACGTGGCAGTGCAGGCACGTCTGGTTGCATCGGTAGCCCAGATTCACCTGAACGGTGGTGAGCCGGGTGCGCGCAAGCGCGGGGAAGGTGGAATCGCGGAGGAGAGGAAGCGTCGCGTGCATGCTTGGGGCGTCTCGATCGGTTCAGGGCGACCGGGCATCGAGCACCCGGCGTGACGGGCCGCCACTTCGATCGGCGGCGGCTTCCGTTGTCATACGGCTCGCGGGGCGCTGCGGATGCACCGATCAGCGCCCCCGTCCCTCCGCGTCAGCGCGTGAGCGTGAGCGGGAAGAACGCCGCCGGTGTCATGAGCTTGTTCTGCTGGCTTTCGAGGGCGCCGAGGCTGGCGCTCGCCTCGAGGTAGGCCTGCCAGTCCGGGTCGGCCATCATCGCGGCACGGCGCCTGGCCCGGTCGGCGGCGTCCTCGTACTGCCAGATGTGGACGTACTCGTTCGGGTTGCCGGTCTCGGTCACGAGATAGGCGAGCGGCTGGCCGAGGTGGCGGGTCTGCGGGCCCTTGCCCATCTTCTCGTACAGCGCGAGATGCTTCTTGATGGTGCCGGGACGGCAGGTGTAGGTGCGGACGTCTAACAGCATCATTTCCTCCTGGGGTGGTTGTTCGGGGCACGGCAGAGTCCTGGAGTGTAGCCCGCCCGCCTCTCGGTGTCCGCGCCTCCCGCGCCCTACAATCGCGCTCCTGCCCACGGAGTGCTCCGCTTGAAATCCGACCCCCGTCTCGCCGACGCGATCCGCTTTGCCGAAGAACACGAATCCACCTGGTCCCGCGAGGCGGGCAGCGAGTGGGGCATCCACCGTTTCGATCCGCCGCCCTGGAACCGCCTGCTCGGCCCGGTGCACGACCGCGGCCCTGCGTCCGGCACGATCCTCGTGGACGGCGAGACGATCGCCTCGTGGGGAGAGCCGGACCGGGCCGATCTCACCTTCAGCGTGGCGAAGACCTATCTCGCGCTCCTGGCCGGCGTCGCCCACGATCGCGGACTGCTTCCGGACGTGAACGAACCCGTGGGGGCGCGGGTGCCGGGAATCGGCTTCGACCGCGGGCGCAATGGCGACGTCACGTGGCACCACCTCCTGCAGCAGACGAGCGAGTGGGAAGGCGAATGCCTGGGCCTGTCGGAACAGGCGG
>CAZEDA010000285.1:0-5017 GCA_964510915.1 uncultured Rhodocyclaceae bacterium
ACGGCTACGGCGACCTCTGGGGCGAGCCCTGGAAGAGCATGCCGAAGGACTCCGGTGTCCTGAAGGTCTACTCGCTGCAGTAAGCGCGATCTCAGGCTTGCTGTTTGCCTGATGCAGTAGGAGGGCGGGGACGGCGTCCCCGCCCTTTTTGTCTTTCGGCGTCGGCGCATTGCGCTCCGGCGACGTTGTGATGGGCAGGCGGGCGGAGCGTCGCTCCCCGTTCCCGGCCCGGATTCGAACATTGGAGGTATTGCCGTGAGACGTTTTCGTGACCAGCTTCTGCCCGTGACCCTCGCGTCCGCGCTGGTGATGGCCCTCGGGGCCGCTCTGCCTGCCCGCGCGGAAGATGCGCCGGCACCCAAGCCCTTGGACATCAAGAACACTTTTCGCAACGTCTGCGGCTTCTGCCATGCGGACTACGGCCGCAAGGCAGGAAAGGGCCCTCAGCTCATGAATTCGGAGAGGACGGACGACTACCTCTTCAACCGCATCAAGAACGGGATGCCGAGCCGCATGGCGGCGTTCGGCAGCGTCTACTCCGACGCCCAGATCCGTGACATCGTGAAGTTCATCCGCAGTCTCAAGGAAGGCGAGGAGCCCCAGAATCCATGAGCATCACCGGTCGTACCTGCAGGATCGGTTCCCTGCGACGCGTCGTCGGCGCCGCCGGCCTGGCTCTGATGGCTGTGGTCGCGGCGAGCCCCGCCAGCGCCAGGACACTTGCCGAGGTGAAGGCGCTGGGAACCATCTCCATGTGTGCAAGCCCCGAGACCCTGCCCTACGCGAGCGATCAGCCGGGGGATCCGGGCTTTCAGGTCGAGATCGGGCGGGCCATCGCCGAGGGGCTCGGGCTCAATCTGTCGATCGAGTGGATCGTGCCGCGCCGCCGGGCAAACGTCGTCAACTGCGACATGCAGCTGGACAGCGTCAACGACCCCGCGATGAACAAGGGCCGATCCCTGCTCTCGCGGCCCTATCAGCGTTCTGGCGTGGCACTTGGCATCACCAAGGGCGCCACTCCGGTCTCGGACTACAAGCAGCTCGCCAAGGATCAGAAGGTGGGCGTGATGGTGAACTCCGTGGCCAGTGTCGTCCTCGGCAAGAACGGCGCGACGCTCACCCCTTACGCGTTCCAGAACGACATGGTCGAGGAACTCGCCAAGGGTCAGATCTACGGTGCCGCCGTGTCGATTGCGACGCTCAGCTATTACATCCACACCAAGCCGGAGTCCGGCATCCAGCTCGCGTATGCCTTCGACAGTGCGCCGGAGTTGAGCTGGGAAGTGTCGGTCGGGTTGCGGAAGTCCGACCAGGCACTGGTCGATGAGGTGAACAAGGTGCTGGACCGACTCCTGTCGGATGGCACCCTGACCCGCATCTATGCCAAGTACGGGGTCGAGCACCGCAAGCCCTGACCTGCGCCGATGGCCGCATCCGTTGCGGCCTCTGCATACACGAACGCCCCGGCAGATCCTCTTCCGGGGCGTTTGTCTTTCGATGGTCTGCGCCTTGTCCTGCTCGCGCTTGCCGTCAGGCAGTGAGCCGGCTGTTGGCCGGCACCTTGGCGAGAAGGTATTCCATCTGGTCCGCCAGGATGTAGCGGTTGGCGAGGATGAAGTCCTCCCAGCGGGAGGGCACGTAGGGCAGGTAGCGGAGCCGCATCCCGGCTTCCTCCGGCGTGCGGGCCCCCTTCGCGGCGTTGCACGCGTGGCAGGCCGTGACGACGTTGGTCCAGCAGTCGGCACCCCCGCGTGACACCGGAATCACGTGCTCGCGGGAGAGGTCGCCCGTCCGGAAGCGCAGGCCGCAGTAGGCGCAAAGGCGCCGGTCCCGGGCGAAGAGCTTGACGTTGGTGAGGCGCGGCACATGGGCCTGCCAAAGCGCCGTCCGCTCGCGTCCGGCCACGGCGATGATGTTCTCCACCACAATCACGGAGCGAGTGCCGCCCCGCTGCCAGCCGCCGTGGTAGACGATCGCAGGCCCCCCAATGCCGTAGGCGACCATCGATCGCGCGTAGTACGTGACGGCGGTCTCCACGCTGACCCAGTCGCGCGGGGCACCCGAGACGTCGAGGGCAAGAATCTGCCGGGCCATGGGGATCTCCTGTACGGCGGGCGCAGGCGAAACGCGCGCACCCGGAGGATCGAACGACGAACACCACAAGCTCCGTTCCGGATGGTAGCCGGTAAGGGGCCGTTTGTAACAGCGTCTTGCATGCAGACGGGATGTCGGACCGCTTCGGTCCGGCCTCGCACGGTTGCCCTGCGGGGGCGCCGGTCCCGTCGAGGATTCCCGTGCCCGCAGGGTACTCGCCAATGACCCCGACCCAGGCCCATAATCGGTCCATGACCTCTGCCGTGCCCACCGTCCAGATCGACAACGACCGCGTTCGAGTCACCGAGTGGCGCTTCGCCCCGGGTGCCTCGACCGGCTTTCATCGTCACGAGATGGACTACGTGGTCGTTCCCATGCTCGACGGCAAGCTGCGCCTCGTGGAGCCGCAGGGCACCCGGGAGGTTGCGCTGAAGGCCGGCGTGTCCTATTCCCGGCCTGCCGGGGTGGAGCACGACGTCATCAATGCCAATGACTACGAGTACGTGTTCGTCGAAGTGGAACTGAAGGGCCCGGCGTGACCGGCGCGGGGCGCGCCGTCGCAAGGCCGATGCCGCTGCCGTGCGCAGTCGGCGGATCGCCGGTCTCCTGCTCCACAAGCCTGCCGTCCAAGGCGTCGCTGCCATGAGTGCCGCTGAGCCGCCTCGCCCCCCGCTACCGCCGTTCACCCGTGACACGGCAACCCAGAAGGTGCGGATGGCCGAGGACGCCTGGAACACCCGCGATCCGCAGCGCGTCGCGGCCGCCTACACACCCGACAGCCTCTGGCGCAATCGTGCAGAGTTTCCGCAGGGGCGCGAGGAGATCGTGCAGTTCCTCACGCGCAAGTGGGCGCGCGAGCTGGACTACCGGCTGATCAAGGAACTCTGGGCGTTCGATGGCAACCGCATCGCGGTCCGCTTCGCGTACGAGTGGCACGACGATGCCGGTAACTGGTTCCGTTCGTACGGCAACGAGAACTGGGAGTTCGATGCCCACGGCTTCATGGCCCGGCGCCACGCGAGCATCAACGACCTGCCGATCCGCGAAGCCGATCGCAAGTTCCACTGGCCGCAGGGACGGCGGCCCGACGACCATCCCGGCCTGACGGCACTCGGGCTGTGACCCTCACTTTCCCGGCGGCCTCGACGGGACTCACCGACTCCGCGCGAAGGAACCCCCCGATGAGAATGCGCCCTGCCAGCTTCCCTCGTATCCTGGGCGCTGCCCTGCTCGCTCTGGCCTGCACCGCTGCCGCAGCCGGGGACGACCCCGAGGAGAAGGCCACCGGCCCGCTCGAAGGCGGCTACGAAGGGCAGGTCTACAACGGCGATGGACTTGATCCGGTGCTGACCGTGTTCTTCCGCGATGGCCAGGGAAACTGGCGCGGGACCTACGCCGTTGGCGAGGAAGCCGGCTTCGAGGCCGGCGCCCTGGACGACTGCGCGTGGGAAGTCGAGTACCTCCTGCGCTGCCAGTGGAGCGACAAGTACGGCAAGGGCGTCGCCCGTCTGCTGTTCTCCGCGGACTACCGGAGCTTCCGCGGTTTCTGGGGCAACGCCGCGGACGAGACCACGCTGCCCTGGGACGGCGTCAGGCCCTGAAGCGCGGACTTCCGCGAGGAAAGTCCGCGCCGGTCATCGGCCGCTCCCCCAGGAATCCTTCAGCGTCACGGCTCGGTTGAACACCGGAACGCCCGGCTTCGAGTCCAGCAGGTCCACCACGAAGTAGCCGTGACGCTCGAACTGGAAGCGCTCTTCCGGCTTCGCGTCACGCAGGGACGGCTCCAGCTTCGCGCGGATCACGCGCACCGAATCCGGATTGATCTGCTTCAGGTAGTCGGAGTCACCGGCGCCCGGCGCCGACACGGTGAAGAGCCGGTCGTACAGGCGGACTTCGGCGTCGAGCGCGCCTTCGGCGCACACCCAGTGGATATTGCCCTTCACTTTGTAGGTATCTGCGCCCGGCGTGCCGGACTTCGAATCGGGCATCACCTCGCAGTGCACGGCAGTGATGTTGCCGGCAGCATCCTTGTCGCAGCCGATGCACTTCACGACGTAGCCGTAGCGCAGCCGCACCATGTTGCCGGGGAACAGCCGGAAGTAGCCCTTGGGTGGCGTCTCCGTGAAGTCCTCGCGCTCGATCCACAGCTCGCGCCCGATGGGGAAGCGGCGCTTGCCGAGTTCAGGCTTGTGCGGATGCACCGGCGCTTCGCACTCCTCCACCTTGCCCTCCGGCCAGTTGTCGATGACGAGACGGACCGGATCCAGCACGGCCGTCGCGCGTGGCGCGCGTTCGTCGAGGTCCTTGCGCAGGCAGTCCTCGAGGATCGTCATCTCGATGATGGAGTTCTCCTTCGAGACCCCGATGCGCTCCGCGAACAGGCGCAGCGATTCCGGCGTGTAGCCGCGACGGCGATAGCCCACGATCGTGGGCATGCGCGGATCGTCCCAGCCCTGCACGTGCTTCTCTTCCACCAGCTGGATCAGCTTGCGCTTCGACAGCACCGTGTAGGTGAGATTGAGGCGGGCGAATTCGTACTGATGCGGCAGCGGCCGGGCGAGCTGGCCGAAGTCCGCCAGCTTCTCGAGCACCCAGTCGTATAGCGGCCGGTGGTCCTCGAACTCCAGCGTGCAGATGGAGTGCGTGATGTTCTCCAGCGCGTCCGAGATGCAATGGGTGTAGTCGTACATCGGGTAGATGCACCAGGCATCGCCCGTGCGATGGTGATGGGCATGGCGGATCCGGTAGATCACCGGGTCGCGCATGTTGATGTTGGGGGAGGCCATGTCGATCTTGAGCCGCAGCACGTGAGCACCGTCGGCGAATTCGCCCGCGCGCATCCGGCGGAACAGGTCGAGGTTCTCCGCCACGCTGCGATTGCGGTACGGACTTTCCTTGCCGCCCTCGGTGAGCGTGCCGCGCA
>CAZEDA010000286.1:0-5007 GCA_964510915.1 uncultured Rhodocyclaceae bacterium
CGCGGAAATTCGTTTCGCCCTTCCGGAACTTCACCGCCTTGGCCCGGAGCATCAGATGCGGGAAGTCCACGTTCCACTCGTGCGGCGGCACGTAGGGGCACTTGGTCATGTAGCACAGGTCGCACAGGTAGCACTGGTCGACGACCTTCCAGTAGTCCTCCTTCTTCACGCCGTGCACCTCGCCGTCGTCGGTGGCATCCACCAGGTCGAAGAGGTTGGGGAACGACTGGCACAGGCTGACGCAGCGGCGGCAGCCATGGCAGATGTCGAAGATGCGCTCCATCTCGGCGAAGCACTTCCCCTCGTCGTAGAAGTCGGGGTTCTTCCAGTCGACCGGGTGCCGGGTGGGGGCTTCGAGATTGCCTTCGCGAGCGGTCATGTGTGTTCTCCTCGGTCCACCAATGAACAAGGGGCACGAAGCCCCTTGTCCTGCGAGCGCGGTGCCGTGCTCAGTCGACCAGCGCGTCGAGCGCCTTCTGGTAGCGGTTGGCGTGCGAGCGCTCGGCCTTGGCCAGCGTCTCGAACCAGTCGGCGATCTCGTCGAAGCCTTCGTCGCGCGCGGTCTTGGCCATGCCCGGGTACATGTCGGTGTACTCGTGCGTCTCGCCGGCGACGGCGGCCATCAGGTTCTGCCGGCTGTTGCCGATCGGCAGGCCGGTGGCCGGATCGCCCGAACCGTTCTCGAGGAACTCGAGGTGGCCGTGCGCATGGCCGGTCTCGCCTTCGGCGGTGGAGCGGAACAGCGCCGCCACGTCGTTCTGGCCTTCCACGTCGGCCTTGTTTGCGAAGTACAGGTAGCGACGGTTGGCCTGCGATTCGCCCGCGAAGGCCGCCTTGAGGTTGCCCTCGGTCTTCGAGCCCTTGAGTTGCATGTGGACCTCCAAGTATTCATCGATGAATATGGCCGGACAGGTGCCGGCGACAGACCCGACTTAGACTTCGTCTAAACGGTAAACGGAGTATAGGCGCCACGTTTGTCCAATGTAAAGAACTTTCCTGTCCAACCCGCCGGCGAGCCGCACAGCCCCGACGGCGATGCTGTCGACCTTGGCGGGTGCCGCCCCGCACAAGCCGCCCGCCTTCGCCATCGGTAGAAAAATCCAGTCGGCAAGTCCTGCGGAACAGTGGAGAATTATTGGCGGGGCCCTCAAGAGGAGGCACGGCATGCCGATCTGCCGGAAGATGCGAAGCACTCCAACCGGGCGGACCGCCCGAGCCGTTTCCCGGAAAGATATCGGGTCGCGCCCGCCCCTTCTGGCGGCAGCGCAGCACGCCGATCGGGCACACCGTCCGCGCGCCCTCCAGGTCCGGCATTCCGGCTGCGACTGATGCCGCCCTCCAACCCGGACTCGAACCGCTCCCGCCTCACCAATCCGTGGTGGGTGATGGGGCTGACGTTCGTCTTCACCCTGCTGATCTGGGCCGGCCTGCGCTACGACGAAGCCCGCACGGAAGACGAGCGGTTCCGCCGCGCCTACGGAAGGGTGGTGGAACAGCTGCAAATCCAGTTCGCGACCATCGAACAGGTGATGCTGGCCTCGTCCGGGCTTCTGGCGATCCGGTCCGATCTGGGCGAGGAAGAATGGAACGCGTTCGTGGAAGGCCTTCACCTGCCCGCCATCGGCCGTCTCGGTGCCACCGGCATCGGGTTTCTCGAACGCGTCAACCGTGCGGATCTGGAATCCCATCTCGCGAAGCGGCGCGCCGCGAACCCCAATTACAAGGTCTGGCCCGAAGGGGAGCGCCCCGTGTACTTCCCGCTGGTGCTCTCGAGTCAGCCTCGACCGGATTCGATGGCCCCCCCGTTCGGCTTCGACCCGTCGACCAACCCGCAGCGTCGCCAGGCGATCGATCGGGCACTGGCAACCCGGGGCATCGCCTACTCCTCGGTTGTCCAGTTGAAGGCGATCGACTCCAGGACCGGCGCCCAGAGCGTCGAAGCCGGTCCTGCCGTCGCGATTTACGCCCCGGTTTACGGCTTGAGCGGCGCCTCGCCGATGGGGGCCGGCGCCCGTGGCCACCGAACGCATCTCGGATTCATCCTTTCGGCCGTGCGCCTGCGGACCATGATCGACACGGTCGCAGAGCGTGTCCCCGAAACGATTCTGAGAATCCGCCCGCCGGGCGCGGAGGACTTCATCGACGGAAGCAAGGGCAGGCGAAGCCAGCTTGCGCGGTTCCGCGAAGCTGGCGATGTCGAGATCGGCGGTGCAAGATGGCCGATCGAAGTGACGTCCGTGTCACCGCGAATCCCCTTCATCCGCGCGGACCTCGTGCTGGTTGCCGGCGCACTGATGAGCCTGCTGGCCTTCCACTGGGCGCGCCTGGTCGACCGGAACCGGCAGCGCGCGGAAGCGGAGCTGAGCCGCGCTCGGGACCACACGGAGCAGCGGTTCCGCGAACTTGCCGACACGGCGCCGTTCATCACCTGGCTCTCCACGCTCGATCTGCGCGTGACCTATCTCAATTCCCGGTGGTGGCAGTACGCCGGTGTGCCGGCCCGCGATCTGCCCCCGGAAGGCATCGAGATGAACTGGGTGCACCGCGACGACCTGCCGCGACTGGAGGCCGCCTTCAAGCGCCAGAAGGCGTTCGGGGAAGTCGTCCGCCTGCGGCGCCACGACGGCTCATTCCGCTGGTTCCACGCCTCGGGAGAGCCGCGCCTGGCGGAAGACGGGCGATGCATCGGGTTCGTGGGGACTGCAGTCGACGTGCATGATCAGCACACCGCACAGGAACTCCTGCTGACGAGCCAGGAGCGTTACCGGCTCTCGGTCGCCGCCAGCGGCACCGGCATCTGGGAATGGGATCTCGTGACGGGGCGGCTCTTCTGCAGCCGGGCGTTTCTGCAGATGATGGAGATCGATCCCGCGAGCCTCGCCAGCACACCGGACGGCCTGGGTGACGGCTTCTACCTGGACGCCGGCGCCTTCGAGGATTTCGACCTGCGCCTGCATCCCGAGGATCGTCCGAACCGCGAACGCGCCCTGCGGGAACTGATGCGAAACCGGGTCCCGCTGGATCTCGTGCTGAGGATCTGCACGCGCGCCGGGGACTACCGCCACTACCACTCCCAGGGCGATGCCATCTGGGACGACTCCGGGCGGACTGTCCGCTGCGTCGGCACGCTCACCGACGTCACGGAACTGAAGGCTGCGGAGCTTGCGGCGCAGAGAAGTCACGCGTTCCTCGACGCCATCATCAATGCGATCCCGAACCCCATCATCGTCAAGGACGACCAGCTGCGCTGGTCCATGTTGAACGATGCGTTCGTCCGTACCTTCCGCATCGACCGTCGCAAGTCGCTCGGCAGGCGCGACGCGCAATTGCTGCCCCCCGACGTCGCCGAGCGCACGGAGCAGGAGGACCAGACGATCCTGGACACAGGCACGACTGTGCTGACGGAAGTACTCTCCGGCATCGTTTCCGACAACCCGCGCTGGTACCTGAAGCACAAGTCCGCGATCTCGATGCCCGATGGCAGCCGCTATGTGATCAGCGTGTCCACCGACATCCACGACCGTAAGCGGGCCGAACTGGAAGTGGAACGCAGTCATCAGTTCCTCGACGCGATCCTCAACGGGCTGCCGGTCCCGGTCTTCGTGAAGGACCGCGACCATCGCTGGGTTCTGGTCAATGACGCGGGCGCGGCCCAGTACGATCGTCCGCGCTCGTCGCTGATCGGCATCACTGACGCGGATATCCTTCCGCCCGACTACGCGGCCGGCGCCAAGGCCGAAGAGAACGACCTGTGGGCGTCGGGAGGACGCTACGTGCGGGAGGCGCAACTCCCGGTGCCCGGTCGCAGTCCGCAGTGGATTCTCAAGACGAAGGGAATCGTGTCGCTCGCGGACGGATCCCAATACCTGATCGCACTGAACCTCGACATCACCGACCGAAAGCGGGCCGAACTCGAACTGGAACGCAACCGCCGATTCCTCGACACGGTGATCGATGCGATACCCGTGGCGGTCTTCGTCAAGGACAGCGAGCACCGATGGGTGATCGTCAACGAGGCGGCATCGCTGGACCTCGGGATGCCGAAATCCGCTCTGATCGGCAGTTCGGACCGCGACCTGCTCTCGCCAGAGTACGCCGACAAGGTGGAGGCCGAAGATGACAAGCTATGGGCGGAGGGCGGAAAGCTCATCACCGAGACCGAAGTCCCTTTCCCCGGCGGCGCGCGGTGGATGCTCAAGACCAAGGTCGGCGCAGTAATGCCGGACGGCTCGCGCTACATCGTCGCGGCCGTGCTGGACGTCACGTCGCGGCGACAGACCGAGGAAGCGTTGCGTGAACATCGCGACCGGCTCGAGGAACTGGTCGAAGCCCGCACTCAGGAACTCGCAGCCGCCAAGGATGCTGCCGAAGCGGCCAACCACGCGAAGTCCGAATTCCTCGCCAACATGTCGCACGAACTGCGCACCCCCATGCACGCGATCCTGTCCTTCGCGCGCCTGGGGACCGAGCGGCTTGCGTCGGGCAAGGTGGATGCCATCAAGCTCGGGCAGTACCTGGGTCGTATCGAATCGAGCGGTGACCGTCTGCTGCGGCTGCTCAACGATCTGCTGGATCTGTCGAAACTGGAAGCCGGCCGCATGAACTACGAGTTCGGGCGGCACGACCTTCGGGACATCACGGCAGGCGTCGTCGACGAACTCTCGGGCGTCGCACGGGAGCGCGGTGTGTTCGTGGACCTCTCGATGGAAGGCAATGCCGTGCCGGTGTGGTGCGACGCGGTTCGTGTCGCTCAGGTGGTCCGGAACGTTCTCGGCAATGCCATCAAGTTCACGCCCTCGGGCAAGCGCGTCCGCCTCGAGATGGAAGTCTGCAATGCCTCGGCCTCCGGCGACGCCGCGTGCGCCAGGCTGGCCGTCACCGACGAGGGCGCCGGAATCCCGCCGGGCGAACTGGAAGCCGTGTTCGACAAGTTCGTCCAGAGCAGCAAGACAAAGAGCGGCGCCGGCGGCACGGGCCTCGGTCTGGCCATCTGCCGCGAAATCGTCA
>CAZEDA010000287.1:0-5007 GCA_964510915.1 uncultured Rhodocyclaceae bacterium
TCCGGCGCCGGCTCTTTCGAGTCCTTGTTGGCGCCTCTCAGGAAACTCAGCATGGTGATAGAGTGTCAGAAGGGCTGTCGGGCAGGCTCTCACCTGCACCGGAGCGCGCGGTCACGCGCGAGGATCGAAGCCGGAGAAGCATCACCTCTCCAGACCTCACAATAATTCTAGTCCGAACCCGAGCGTCCACGCCAACATGATTCGATCGCTGCTGTCCCGAGCGGCCTCCCGGTCCGCTCTGCTCCTCATTACGGTAACCCTGGCTTCACCCGTCGTTTACGCGGCGCAGGGCGACATTCACGAACACACCCTCGCGAACGGCATGAAGATCGTCGTTCAGGAAGACCATCGCGCGCCGACGGTTGCCTCCATGGTCTGGTACCGCGCCGGCAGCATGGACGAGAAGAGCGGCACCACCGGTGTGGCGCACGTGCTCGAACACATGATGTTCAAGGGCACCCGCAACAACCCCGGCGATACGTTCTCCAAGACCATCGCGGCCGCAGGCGGTCGGGACAACGCCTTCACCAACAAGGACTACACCGCGTACTTCCAGCAGCTCCACAAGTCGAAGCTTGCGCTCGCGCTCGGTCTGGAGGCGGACCGCATGCAGAACCTCCTGCTGCCCGCCGAGGAATTCGCGAAGGAAATCCGTGTCGTCATGGAAGAGCGGCGCACCCGCACCGACGACCAGCCCCGCGCGCTGCTGTACGAGCAGCTCATGGCCACGGCCTACACGGCCAACCCGTACAAGTCGCCCATCATCGGCTGGATGAACGATCTCGAGAACATGACGGTCGACGATGCGCGTCTCTGGTACGAGACCTGGTACGCGCCGAACAACGCCATGCTCGTGGTTGTGGGCGATGTCACTGGTGCCGAGGTGTTCGCGATCGCCGAAGAAAAGTTCGGCCCGCTGAAGCCGCGCGCGCTGCCGGTGCGCAAGCCGCAGGTGGAACCGCCGCAGAAGGGTATGCGTCGTGTCACGGTCAAGGCGCCCGGAGAACTGCCCTATCTGATGATGGCCTGGCACGTTCCGGTGATCCGCGACGTCGCCAAGGACTGGGAGCCCTATGCGCTGAGCGTGCTGGTCGGCGTGCTGGACGGCAGCGATGCCGCCAGGCTCGATCGCGTGCTCGTCCGCGAGGAGCGCGTCGCCGTGAGCGCCGGTGCGAGCTACGACGGGGTCAATCGCGGTCCCGGCATGTTCCTGCTCGATGCCGTGCCAGCGCCCGGAAAGACGGTCGCCGATGCCGAGGCCGCATTGCGCCGTGAAGTGAAGCGCATCGTGGATGAAGGCGTGAGCGAGGAGGAACTGAACCGCATCAAGGCGCAGGTGATCGCGCAGCAGGTGTTTCAGCGCGACTCCATTTTCTATCAGGCAATGGAGATGGGTTCTCTGCACACCTCCGGACTGCCGTACGACTCCGGCGATCTGCAGGCCCGCAAGCTGCGCGAGGTCACGGCCGAGCAGGTCCGCGATGTCGCCCGGCGCTATCTCGTCGACGACACGCTCACCGCGGCGGTGCTCGAACCGCAATCGATCGCCCGTCCCGCCGCCGGGGCAGCCCAATGAACCTGCCGAATCTTTTCGTGAGCCAACGCACCATGCTCGACCGAACCGCACGATTTCTGGCGACTCTCGCCGCGTCCGTCCTGTTCCTCTACTCCGGAACGGCAGCGGCTCTGCTGCCCATCCAGAGCTGGACTCTCCCCAACGGCACCCGCGTGCTGTTCGTCGAGAACCGCGCGCTGCCGATGCTCGATGTCAGCATCGATTTCCCCGCAGGATTCTCCCGCGATGTTCCTGCCACGTCGGGTCTGGCGAGCATGACGCTCGGCATGATGCGGCTCGGTGCCGGCGGCATGACCGAGAGCGTCATCGCCGCCCGGCTGGCCGATGTCGGCGCGCAGATGGGCACCCGCTTCGACGCCGATCGTGCAGGCTATTCGCTGCGCACGCTGTCCAGCGAAGCCGAGAAGTCGCAGGCGCTGTCGCTGTTTGCGTCTGTCATCCAGTCTCCGGCGTTCCCCGACGACGTTCTCGCCCGGGAAAAGAGCCGCCTGTCCGCCGGACTGAAGGAAGCCGGCACCAAGCCGGAATCGCTGGCAGAGCGCGCGTTCTACGGCGCGATCTACGGCGACCATCCCTATGGACTGCGCGGCTCCGGCGAAATCGAGACGGTGGCGCGTCTGCGTGCGGACGATCTTCGCAGCTTCTACAAGGAGTGGTATCGCGCCGACTGGGCCATCGTTGCCATCATGGGTGACGTCACTCGCGACGAAGCGGACCGGATCGCCCGCGCCATCACGGACAAGCTCCCGCGTGCCACCGGCAAAGCGAAGCCGCTGCCGGCGACGCCCTCTGTCACGGCGAAGGTTGTCCGCAACATCGAGCATCCCGCGTCGCAGAGTCACATCCTGGTGGGCCAGATCGGCATGCGGCGCGACGACCCCGACTACTTCCCGCTCTTCGTCGGCAACTATGTGCTGGGCGGTGGCGGATTCGCCTCGCGCATGGTGGAGGAAGTCCGCCAGAAGCGCGGTCTCGCCTACAGCGCATACAGCTACTTCTCGCCGCTCGCGGAGAAGGGCGTCTTCCTCATCGGACTGCAGACCCGCAAGGATCAGGCGGAGGAAGCGCTCAACGTCGTGCGGGCCACCGTGTCGCGCTATGTCGCGGAGGGTCCGAGCGAACGCGAGCTGTCGGCGGCCAAGCAGAATCTCGTTGGCGGTTTCCCGCTTCGCATCGACTCGAACAAGAAGATCCACGACTACCTCGGTGTCATCGGCTTCTACAACCTGCCGCTGGACTACCTCGATCAGTTCGTCCAGAAGATCGAGGAGGTGACGGTCGCCGATGTGCAGGATGCCTTCCGCCGGCGCGTCGACCCCGAGCGCATGGTGACGGTGGTCGTGGGCGGCGCCACCAAGGTGCAGTGACGCCCAAGCCGCAGACCGACGCCGGGGCCAATCGCGTTCGCATCATCGGCGGCCTCCATCGGAGCCGCTGGTTGCGATTCCCGGCGCGCCCGGGTCTGCGTCCGACACCGGACCGCGTCCGTGAGACGCTCTTCAACTGGCTCGGTCAGGATCTCACCGGCCGCCACTGCCTCGATCTGTTCGCGGGCAGTGGTGCGCTGGGCCTGGAGGCAGCCTCCCGCGGCGCGAGTGCCGTGGTGCTGGTGGACCGGGATCGCGACATCGCCGCGGCCCTCCGGGACAACGCCCGGCTGCTCGGTCTCGAAACCGCCCGGATCGTGCAGGGCGATGCGCTAGAATTTCTCGACTCGTCGCACACCTCGTTCGATGTGGCATTCGTCGATCCTCCGTACGCGGGGGCCGACTACGGCGCCATTCTCGGCAGGCTCGCACCCCGGCTCACGCCGGATGCGCTGGTGTACGTCGAGGCCGCCGCCGACCTGGAGTTTCCCGGGGAGTGGCAGGTGGTCCGGCAGCTGCGAGCCGGACAGGTGCATGCCCATCTGATCACGAGAACCACATGAAGCGCGCCGTCTACCCTGGTACGTTCGACCCCATGACCCGTGGCCACGAGGACCTCGTGCGCCGCGCGGCGGATCTCTTCGACACCGTCATCGTCGCGATCGCGGCGAGTCGTGCCAAGCATCCGTTCTTCAGCATCGACGAACGGGTGAGCATGGCGCGTGAGGTGCTGGCGCCGTACAAGAACGTCGAGGTGCACGGCTTCTCCGGCCTGCTCATGGACTACTTGAAGGTCGTCAACGCGAAGGTCATCGTCCGCGGGCTGCGGGCCGTGTCCGATTTCGAATACGAATTCCAGATGGCTGGCATGAACCGCATCCTCTATCCGGACGTCGAGACCCTGTTCCTCACACCCGCGGAGCAGTATCAGTTCATCTCGGCGACGATGGTCCGCGAGATCGCTACGCTCGGGGGCGACGTGTCGCCCTTCGTGAATCCGATTCTCATGGGCCGGATCAAGGCCAAGGCCGCGGAAGTGCGGCCCTGAGCGGCCGCCTCCGAGACTCCTGGAGAATCTGACTTGGCCCTGCTGATCACCGACGAGTGCATCAACTGCGACGTGTGCGAGCCGGAGTGCCCGAACGACGCCATCTCCATGGGCGAGCTCATCTACGTCATCGATCCCAAGCGATGCACCGAGTGCGTCGGGCACTTCACGCAGCCCCAATGCATGGAGGTGTGTCCGGTCGACTGCATTCTCGTCGACCCCCTCATCGTCGAATCGAAGGATCAGCTCCAGGCGAAGTACGAAGCGCTGCAGTCCGCCAAGGTCCCCGCCGGCACGGACTGACGTCCGGTATTGCGGTTCACCTCGGCGCGCGCTCGTCCGGGGACAGGAAACGGTTGGTGTAACCCGCGTTTTCCCGCATGCCGTGGTGCTGCCACGCGCGATTCGCTTCGAACGCCCCCACGATCCCGCCGGCCAGCCGTCCCGGCAGCATCAGCGGCGCGGCAACCCGCCACTTCGCGAGTTCCGTGTCCCGGTCCAGATGCGGATTCGCCTCCACCAGCGCGGTCACGCACGCCTCCGGTTCTGCCACGCAGGTCCGCACGGCCTTCTGCACGATCGTCACGAAGCGTCCGACCGCGGTGCCGTTGGTGTCTGCACCGCCATCGGTCACGGTGATCACATTGCCGTACGGATTGATGCCGTGGTCTCGCCACGGGAGCGTCTGCAGCGAATCACCGAACGCGCGCTGGAATTCCACTGCATGGTGATAGAAGGTGTTCGCCGCGATGTCGGCGGCATCGGCCGATAGTGCATCCACCTTCGCGTTGTTGGGGGTGGAGACCCACCGGACGGCCTCGGCATCGAGCCCGTTCCGTGCGGCGAAGGCCGGCCAGAGGCGACGCGCCAGTTCCTTGTCGTCAGCCGCGATGCGCGCCCCCCGCAGGTCCGACGGGGCGCGCAGCGGCCTCGGGCCGCGACCGTAGAAGGCCAGGGGGGAATCGGCGAACAGTGCAAACACCGCGATGACGCCGGGGCCATTGCTCCTCGCCCCC
>CAZEDA010000288.1:0-3313 GCA_964510915.1 uncultured Rhodocyclaceae bacterium
TGACATGGTCGCAGCATCGGCCACCGCGCCTTCCCGCCGCTCCTCCGCCACGGGCTCGCCGGTCCACTCGTAGGCCACGGTACCGGGGGGATGTGTGTACCACTCCGGCACCTTGCGCACGTCGCGCGCCAGTCCTTCGCGCACCTTCACGACGGTAAACATGCCTCCCATCTCGATGGCGCCGAACGGACCTTCACCGGTCATCATCGGCAGCGTGTTCTCCGGCAGTTCCATCTGCATCTCGCCCATCTCGGCCATGCCCGTATCGCCCATCACCATGTAGTCCGGCACGAGCTTGCGGATGCGCTGCCACAGCCCGCTCTGGCTCACGCCGATCATCGTCGGCACCTGGTGCCCCATGGGACCCATGGTGTGGTGGGACTTGTGGCAGTGGAACGACCAGTCGCCGGGGTCCTGGAATACGCACTCGACCGACCGCATGGCGCCGACGGGCATGTCGACCGTCACCTCCGGCCAGCGGGCGGACTCGCGCACCCAGCCGCCGTCGGTGCAGGTGACGAACATCTCGGCGCCGTGGATGTGCATGGGGTGATTGGTCATGGTGAGATTGCCCATGCGGATACGCAACTTCTCCCCGATGCCGGCCACCATGTGGTCGATGCCGGGAAACGCGCGGCTGTTCCACGTCCACAGATTGAAGTCCAGCATGGTGTTCACCTTCGGCGTGTAGCTGCCGGGCTCGATGTCGTAGGCATTGACGAGAAATACGTAGTCGCGATCCACCGGCATGAACGCCGGATCCTTCGGATGCACGACGATCGCGCCCATCATGCCCATCGCCATCTGCACCATCTCGTCGGCGTGCGGGTGATACATGAAAGTGCCGGACTTGCGCATCTCGAACTCGTAGACCACCGTCTTGCCGGGCTTGATGGACGGCTGGGTGAGTCCGCTCACGCCGTCCATGCCGTTGGGCAGCAGGATGCCGTGCCAGTGGATCGACGTGTGCTCGGGCAGGCGGTTGGTGACGAACACACGCACCTTGTCGCCTTCCACACACTCGATCGTCGGCCCGGGAGACTGGCCGTTGTAGCCCCACAGATTCGCCGTCATGCCCGGCGCGATCTCGCGCACGACCGGCTCCGCCACGAGGTGGAACTCCTTCCAGCCGTCACGCGTGCGCCAGGGCAGCGTCCAGCCGTTCAACGTGGTGACAGGCCGATAGGGCCGACCGTCCTTAGGCACCAGCGGCGGTTGCGTGTCGGGCGACTTCTGCGTCGCGAGTTCGGGCAGCGCCGCGAGTGCGGCGGTCGACACCGCGGCCGATCCGAGGACGGCCGCGCCGGAAGTCCGAATGAATTGTCTGCGATCCATGGCGTTCATCCTTTGGAATGGTCGTGGGAGTGCGCGGGTGGCGCGGCAGGCGTGTCGGCCGGGGCAGGCGGCACCGGTACCGGCTGCATTGACGCAGTTCCGGTGGGCAGGCGTCCGCCCAGGGCTTCCTGCAGGTGAGCCTGCGCGAGCCAGAAATCGCGCAGGGCTTCGATGTAACCGTTGGCTGCGGCCACCTGCTCCCGCGAGTCGGCCAGCAGTTCGAACACGCCGAGCAGCATGCCGTTGTAGCGGAGCAGGTTCTCCTGGGAGATACGGCGACGCAGAGGGAGAATCTCATCGCGGTATTGCTGCGCCACTTCCCACGCGAGCTGGTAGTTCGCATGGGCCTCGCGCACTTCGGAGCGCGCATTGAGCGCAGTCTCGGCAACGCGGTGCACCGCCTGCATGTAGAGCGACTCCGCCCGCGCGACGCGCGCCCCACCCCAGTCGAACAGGGGCAGCTCGACGCTGATCTCGTAGCCCTTCTTGGTCATGTGCCCGTCTTCCAGCAGCGTGGCGGGGCCGAGTTCCAGCGCATTGATGAAGCGGGTCGTCTTTACGAGGCCGAGCGATGCCGCCGTCGACTCCGCCGCGCGCCGTGCCGCCGCGACATCGAGCCGCTGCGCCATGGCGAAGGCCTCCACGTCCCCGAGGTCCGCCGGCGCCGCGGGCAGTTCCGGAAGACGCTCCGGCAGCCGGTACCGGGCGCCCTCCCCCGTCAGGCCCATCAGCCGAGTGAGCCGCTCCCGCGCTGCAGTGGACGCCGTGCGCGCCCGCAGCCACTGGGCACGCGCATCCAGCTCGAAGGCCTTCTCGCGCATCTGGTCGAGCTTGGAGAAGTTCCCGGCGCCCGCCATGCGTGCGGCGAGTTCGGCGCCGACGTCTGCGGCTTCCTGCACCTTCTTGAGGTAGCGGACGGTCTCCTCGGCAGCGGCCGCTTCGAAGTACGCACGCCGCGTCTCCATCGCAAGCCGCAGGACCCGATCGGTCACCTGCAGCTTCACCGCCTCGAAGCGCCGGCGCTCCAGGCGCGAGACCGCCGGCATCGTGAGGAGCCCGAGCACCGGAAAGGTCAGCGACGTCTCGTACTTGAAGCCTTCGTCGGATCGCGTACGGATGGTGCTGAACCGCGGATTGGCCAGCCGTCCCGCCTGCACGACATCGGCTTCGGCGAGCCGCAGTTCGGCATAGGTGGCTTGCAGCCCGGGGTTGTTGAGCAGGGCGAGCTGTACCGCGTCGTCCGCCGTGAGGGGCTGCGTAAGCAACCGGTCGGACTCCTTGCGGATGGTGTCCCCGTCCCCCGGGGTTTGCGCCCATACGAGCTGCTTGTCGAGCCGCGACTGCGCGGCCTCCGCCACTTCGGCATGACCGCTGTCACGGCTGACGCTGGCGCAGCCCGTCGCAAGCAGCGCAGCCATGGCGGTGATCGCGAACCTTGCGGTCGCGCGCCTGGAATTCGAATGCATGAATGCCTCCAATGCCGGAACCCGGAAGTCGGGGTCGGCAGAAACCGGAACCGCGCGGCGGGTGCCGCGCACCGCTCAGACGAGCGGGGCTCGGGGTGGTCTCAGGAGGCGATCGGGAAGGAAGTCGGACGTATCCGTCTGCAGGACGGCACGCAGAACGGATTCGAGCGGCGCCGAAAACGCCAGCGCCAGGAAGGTCGGCAGGGCACCGGCACAGGCCAGATGACACAGACCGCACTGATTGCAGTCGTTCGAGTCGGACGATGCGTGGTGCGCCTGGCCGTGGCCCACGTCGGTGTTGGCCATCGCACCTTCCATGTCGTGCCCGGCGTGCTCCGAGTGCCCGGCCACGGGGGCATCGGCAGCGGCCCCTCCGCAGAAGGGCATCGTGATGCCGGCAAGCACCTGCGTGGGCAGGGTCATGCACATCATCAGGACGACGAGGATTCGGGCGATCGAGCGCATGAAGACAGTCTAGGCCTGACGGGGGGATGGTGCAATGAGAGGTGAGA
>CAZEDA010000288.1:3413-4993 GCA_964510915.1 uncultured Rhodocyclaceae bacterium
GGGCGGAGCTTCGTAGCCCGGACGAGCGCCTCGGGCGCGACTCCGGGGATTCGGTCGCCAGGGCGATGAATGAACCGCCGCCCCCGGAGTCGCGCCATCGGCGCTCGTCCGGGCTACGCATCTCGACTGGGACTTCTGCCACGAATAGCCGCAGAGCGCCCGGTTACGGGGTGGTATGCGTCGTCCGCACGACGGCATTCGCATCGAAACCGAGTGCGCGGACCCGCTCCAGGATCTGCGCATACAACGCGTCGTCCATCTCCGGCTTCCGCGCGAGGATCCACAGGTACCCCCGGTTGGGCGTACCTACCACGGCGTACTCGTAGTCCGCCCCGAGTTCCATCACCCAATAGGCACCCCACGTGAACGGCACCCATCGCAGCCACCGCGGCAGGAACGAGACCTCCAGCCGGGAGTTAGGTCCGGTGGTCTCGATCGGGCGGGCCACGCCATCGACGGAATCGGCACCGCCGTTCTTCAGCGAGCACTGGTTGTACACGCGGATGAGCCCATCCTCCCGAAGCGAATACTCCGCGGAGACGTCACCCGCACACTTGCGCTGGAAGAAGTTGGGCAGGCGCGCGATCTCGTACCACTTGCCGGCGTAGCGCTCGAAGTCGACGGACTCGACCACCGGCAAGGGATCCGCCGCGATGGCGGCTGCGGGGACCGCGAGCCCGGTCGCGAGAACGAACAGGGCGACACACTGCAGGAACAGGTTTCTCATCTTCACATCCGGGAGGCACACGCCCCCTTGGGTGTCTCGCCGCCCGAATGGTTCACTGCCGGGTTCTTCCCGGGCTCCCCTGGGGACGGCTGCCGCGGGACCGGCGCGGCAGCGAGACGACTTCCGCCGGATGCTCAGGCGTCATGTCCGGCATGCCGGCCAGGATCTCGCGATAAAGCGCCTCGGACTCGACTGATGGCGCCACGCCTAGCACGACAGACAGGGTCTGGCGGGCCCGGCGATAGGCGGCAATCGCCTCCGTCGGGCGGCCGAGATCCCGGCAGCAGCGCATGAGCCCCTGATGGAACCGCTCCACGATCGGGTCGGCGTCCAGCCCCCGCTGGTAGAGCCGCAGTGCTTCCTCGAATCGGCCTGCCTTTTCGAGCGCCAGCCCTTCTCCGGCCAGCGCGTGGATGAACTTGCCGCGCAGTCTCTCGCGCGCCGCGACGGTCCACGACTCCGCCTCTTCGTCCGGAAGAAGTTCACCCTGGTAGAGCGACAGCGCGCGGCGGGTGGCGTTCGCGTCGTCCGTCCGGTCGAGGAGTTCCTCGAACTGCCACGCGTCCGCTGCACACAGCGTCCGGTCGAGCCACACCTTGCCGCCCTGCTGCACAACGGCCTCGTTCACGCCGAGCAGCTTCCGCAAACGCAGCACTGTGATGGAAAGCGCCTGACGAGCAGCATCGGCCTCCTCGTCACCCCACAGCGCATCGCACAGCCATCGTTCCGGCACCGTCGCGCGACCGTGGGCGACCAGTGCCTGGAGCAGGCTCAGCGTCTTCTTCGGAACCTTCCGCTGGAAGGAAAGACGCTCACCGCGCAGATGCACCTCGAAGCCCCCGAGCATGCGGAT
>CAZEDA010000289.1:0-4942 GCA_964510915.1 uncultured Rhodocyclaceae bacterium
GCGGCCACGGACCGCGCGAGCTGCTCCAGGGCGGCGAGCCGCTCCTCCAGCCGCCGCGCCGTCTCGCCGGCGATTTCCGCCTCCCGTTGCGACGCCATGCGGCTTCGGTCATAGTTTCCGAAGCTCCACCATCCGACCGTCACCGCCAGCGCGAGCCCCAGCACGAGCCAGGGGACCATGCCGGGACGGGATCGAACAGGAGCCGGAGATCGATGCATGAGTGAAGTTTCCAAGTGGGATCGGACGCAACGGCATCCGACTCCTCCTCCAGGGCGAATCGAACCGTTATCGGCCCGCCGGCGCGGGTTTTTAGCCCTGTCGGCGACAATGTCGATGTTCGTCCTCGCCCCGCGAATCGGCAAGGCCGACCCGCTGCTCACCTTTCCGCTCCGGATCAAGGGCCACGCCCTGCGGGTGGAACTGGCCAACACACCGGAGACCCGGCGCATCGGCCTGATGAACCGGCGTCAGCTCGGGGAGAACAGCGGCATGCTGTTCGTGTTCGACGCCCCGTCGCGCCAGGCCATGTGGATGAAGAACACGCTGATCCCGCTATCCGTCGCGTTCGTCGGAACGGACGGCCGGATCCTTAACATCGAAGATATGCAGCCGCTCACGGAGGACGCTCACGCCTCCGACGGCGAGGCGCTCTACGCGATCGAAACCAACTTGGGCTGGTTCCGCACCCGCAAGATCGGCGCGGGTGCGCGGGTGGAGGGACTGAAGGAGATCGCCGGGCGCCGCTGAGCAAGGCCCGCCTGCGCCGCGCGCGTCGTCCCGCGTGGCTGGCCGGTCAGGCGACGTCTCGCAGGACGAGCTCGCAGCCGCTTTCTGCGGGCAGTATCAGAACGAAGCGCGCGCCGCCGCCAGGCGCGGGCTCGGCCCAGATGCGCCCGCCGTGCTGGGCGACGATCTCCCGGCAGATCGCCAGACCGAGACCGGTGCCGCCGGCCCCGCTCTTGGTCTTGCTGCTCTGGACGAACTTGTCGAATACGACCTCGTACTCGCCTTCGGGGATACCCGTCCCCTCGTCCGTCACCGAGAGCATCGCCCCGGGCAGAGTGCCGGTATCGGTGACCAGTGCCCGCTCCGACACGTCCACGTGGACCCGACGTCCGGCCGGCGTGAACTTGATGGCATTGCCGAGCAGATTGTTGACGACCTGGGCAATGCGCGCGCTGTCGCACCACGCCTCGACCGACGCCCCGGAAGCATCGAGGACGACGTCGACCCCGCGCTCGCGGGCGACCACTCCCAGTTCGGACAGGACTCCCGCCGCGATCTGCCGCAGATTGCCGCGGGCGAAGTCGTAGCGCATCCGCCCCGCCTCGAGTTTCGACAGGTCGAGCAGATCGTTGAGCAGCGTCAGCAGGCGGGAGCCGCTCTGGTGGATCCGTTCGAAGTACTGGCTTGCCTTCTCCGCCGTGGTTCTGCCGGTGACGAGCTTGTCGACGCCCAGCCGGGAGAACGACAGGATCGCGTGCATCGGGGTGCGCAGTTCGTGCGACATGTTCGCGAGGAACTCGGACTTGGCCTGGTTGGCCGCGACAGCCGCGTCGCGCGCCTCCTCCAGTTCCTGCGTGCGGGCCAGCACCTGGGCTTCCAGTTCGTCGCGGTTGCGGCGCAGCGCCGCCTCGGCGAGGGCCCGTTCTTCCTCCGCGCGCGCGTTGAGATGCGCGACGGCCAGGTACTCGGCTAGACGACGCGCCGATTCGCGTTCGTGGTCCGTCCAGTCATGGGTCGAGTCCGCCGCCAGGCTCAGCACGCCGATCCGGCTGTCGCCGGCCCGGACGGGCACATCGAACAGCGCGCGGACGCCCAGCGCTGCCAGAACGTCTGCCTGGGACAGGGTCCGCGCGTCGGTGCTCACATCCCTGACTTCGAAGGCCTTGAACGCCTTCAGCGATCCGAGGTAGCCCGGCAGGTTCCGCATGTCGAAGCGCCAGCCGCTCACGTCCGCCAGCTCGCCGTCCCTGGCGCAGCAGACGGCTTCGATCTGGCCGGACGGATCCAGCACCCAGAAGCTCGCGGCCAGCGACGGCAGCAGCACGGACAGGCGCAGGACCGCCGTCGCCTGAAGCGTCTGGAGCGGCGCGCCAGCCAGCATGAGTGACGCCAGGGCGTCGAGCATCTCCAGGCGCTGGCGGTGGCGCAGCACCTCCTCCTCCGCGGCCTTGCGCTCGGTGATGTCGATGTTCGTCCCGATCATGGCGCGGGTGCCATCCGCGAGTTGCACCAGGCTCTTGGTCTTCAGAATCCAGATCGGTTTGCGCCCGAGCACCGGCAGCCGCGATTCCGCGGTGTAGCCGATGCCGGTCTGCCACACACGCTCTTCTTCCTCCCACACCACGTCCGCATACTGGGGCTCGAGCGTTTCCCGGTCGGTCTTGCCGAGCACGGCGTCCCGGGACATGCCGAGCTGCATGCAGGCAGCGTCGTTGGCGAGCAGCAGGCGGTGCTCGCGGTCCTTGACGAACACCGGCTGCGGAAAGGCGTTGAGCAGTCTTTCGAGAAACTCACGCCCGCGGGCCAGCGCCAGTTCAGCGTGCTTGCGTTGCGTGATGTCCGACGCGGTGCAGACGAGATAGCGGCTGCCGTCCGGCATCGCGACGGCGGACTTGGACTTGAGCTGCCACTCGAACTTGATGCCCGGATCCATCGTCTTTTGTTCGAAGTACTGGATGTCCGCGCTGTCCCAAGCCAGGCGGTCCTGCGCATCGAGCACCGAACCGGTCCGCTCGCCGAAGGTTTCGACATTGGTCCGGCCCAGCGCCGCCTCGCGCGGGCGGCAGATCGTGTCGAAGTACCGCCGGTTTGCAAGGACCAGCCTGCCGTCAATCGAGCGTACGTATACCGCCTGCGGAAGGGCATCCAGCAGAGCATCCAGGAACACCTTGCCCGAACGCACCGCGCGTTCCGCGGCCTCCCGCTCGCCGCGCATCCGCGCGTGGTCGAGCGCGACGGCGAGTGCGCCGCCGACCTCGCGCAGCACACCGCTGTCGTCCCCTGTCCAGGCCCGGCTCTCCGGCGACTCGACGATCAGAGCCCCGCACCAGTTCTGCTCCGTTGCCAGAGCGAACGTCACGCGATGACCGGCAGCCGGCCAGCCAGCGGGTCGCCCCGCCGCGGACACGACCGCCGGTACCGGCGCGCTATCCGGCAGCACTTCGCCGGACCGCGCACGCGCGAGAAGCTCCGCGGGCGTGCCGAGGTCCACCTGTGCACCCGCGATGAGTTCTCCCACGTCGATCCCTGCGGCCTGCAGCACGGTCTGCGCACCTGCTTCGGACGGCCCCACGAAAGCCACCCGGCAAGCCGGCAGAAGCGCGGCGAGCGCTTCCACCGTGAATGTCCGGATCTCGTCGAAACCTCGCCCGGTGACGGCCGCGGCGGAAATGCGCTGCATCACCTCGAGGCGGTCCCGCGTCGCCCGCAACTCCAGTTCGGCGAGTTTCCGGTCGTGGATGTCGATGGACACGCCGATGACATAGTCCTCGCCGTCCGGCATGCGGATGAGGGACTTCGATTTCTGGAACCAGCGGCTCTCGCCGTTGGCGCCGATGGAAACCACCTCGCTGCGGATCGGCTGACCGGTCTCGAAGACGTGAGTATCTTCCTGGAACAGGCGCTCGGCGGTGGCGGCCGAGAAGTAGTCACCGTCCCGTATGCCTCTCGCCCGGGCCGGATCCACGCCGGCCCAGCGGGCGATGGCCGTGTTCGCGTGAACCCAGCGCAGCGCCCGGTCCTTCACCACGACGGGATTCGGGATGGCGTTGATGACCGCTTCCAGGAACGCGCGATCGCGCTGGGCCTCGAGTTCCGCAGTCTTGCGCTCTTCGATGTCCAGCAGCGACACCGCGACGAAGCGGGACCCGTCGGACAGTTCGAAACCCCGCTTCTTCTTGAACACCCATCGCTTGCGCCCGTCGGCCAGTTCGTAGGGCTCTTCGTAGCTCTCCTCGCCGAGGGAGGCGAGCACGGCTTCGTCCTGCGCACGATTGCGTTCAGCGGACTCGGCGCCGAAAACGTGTGCATCTGTCCTGCCGATGAAGGCGTCCTTGGCGAGACCATGGAACCGGAGCATCTCCTCGCTCGCGAGGACGAACCGGTTGTCCGAATCCTTGACGCACACCGCCACCGGGATCGACTGGAGCACGGCGTCGAGGAAGTCCCGCGCGCGCTGGGCCGTCTGGTACGCATCCCTCCGGTCAGTGATGTCGACCAGCGCCGTGACGACGATCGGGTCCTGCCCCGGCATGGTGAGGGCGACCTTCGTCTTGCTGAACCAGCGTGTCCTGCCATCAGCCGACGTGAAGGGTTCGTCGGACTGGATCACCCCGCCTTCCTGGATCGCGCGGGCGTCCTCGGCCCGATGCACTTCCACCATCGACGGCGTGAAGAAGTCGCGGTCGCTCCGGCTGAGGATCGCCTCGCGAGGTTGCCCCAGCATCCGGCAGGCCGGATCGTTCGCCGTCACGTAGCGGCCGGCGGTGTCCTTGGCCAGCACCGGGTAGGGCAGCGCGTTCAGCACGGCATCGAGCAGGCGGCGGCCACGTTCCACCTCCTGCTGCAGTGCGTGCGTCTCCGTGATGTCCATCAGCGTGCCAAAGCACTTCACCGGCTGGCCACCCTCTCCGAACAGGGAGTTTCCGTAGGCGCGGTAGTGCCGGTAGAGACCGTCCTGGCCGCGGATCCGGTAGGTGAGTTCCAGAGGACGCTGTTCCCGCAGGAGGCTGCGGATGGCTTCCAGGCGCGCGGCGCTATCCTCGGGGTGGACTCGCGCGTTGACATGGTCCAGCGCATCCGCGCCGACGAAGCCGCCTTCGTCGAGTCCGTCCGGCGTGACAGCGAACCGTGCGGGATCGATCTCCAGCATCCGCATGCAGGTCGCGCTCAGGTACAGGCGCTGGCTCGACGGGTCCCATTCCCAGACTCCCATGCC
>CAZEDA010000290.1:0-4935 GCA_964510915.1 uncultured Rhodocyclaceae bacterium
TCCCAGCCGAAGAACAGCTGCAGGAAGTTGTTCGACATCACCAGCATCAGCATCGCGAAGGTGAACAGCGAGATGTAGCTGAAGAACCGCTGGTAGCCGGGGTCCTCCGACATGTAGCCGATGGTGTAGATGTGCACCATGAGGGACACGAAGGTGACCACCAGCATCATCGTGGCGGTGAGGGTGTCGATCAGGAAGCCGACTTCCAGCCTGATGTCGCCGGACACGAGCCAGGTGTACGCCGGGCCGTTGAACGTGTGGCCGGCCATGACATCCTGGAAGATGAGCACGGAGGCGACCAGCGAGACCAGCACGCCGAGGATCGTCGCCGTGTGCGAACCGACGCGCCCGATGAGGCGACCGAACAGACCGGCAAGGATGGCGCCGGCGAGCGGCGCGAGGGGCACGACGAGGTAGAGTGCCTTCATGGTCAGTTCTTCAGGCTGCGCAGGTCGTCGACGTGGATGCTGTGCAGGTTGCGGAACAGCACCACCAGGATCGCGAGGCCGATCGCCGACTCCGCCGCGGCCACCGTCAGGATGAAGAACACGAACACCTGACCGCCGTAATCGTGCAGATAGTGGGAGAACGCGATGAAGTTCATGTTGACGGCCAGGAGCATCAGCTCGATGGCCATCAGCAGGATGATCACGTTCTTCCGGTTCAGGAAGATGCCCACGACGCTGATCGCGAACAGGATCGCGCCGAGGACCAGATAGTGCGAGAGCGAGATCATGTCAGGGGGCCGCCTTCTCGGGAGGCGCTGCCGGGGCAGCCACTTCGGCCGGCATGGAGACGATGCGCAGCCGGTCGCTCCGGCGGACCAGCACCTGCGCTGCCGGATCCACGTACTTGGTGTCCTTCCGGCGGCGCAGCGTGAGCGCGATGGCGGCGACGATCGCGACGAGCAGGATCACCGCGGCGATCTCGAAGGGGTACACATAGTCGGTGTAGATGAGCTTGCCGAGTTCCTTCGTGTTGCTGTAGGTCTCGGGCTTGGGCGAAGGCGCCGGCATGGCCTCGGCACCGAGCTGCTTGCCGACGAGCACCGCGGCCATCTCGCCCAGCATCACGACCGCGACGACACCGGCAGGCACCAGGTAGTCCCAGTAGCCCTCCTTCAGCCGGTCGAGATTGATGTCCAGCATCATCACCACGAACAGGAACAGCACCATCACCGCGCCGACGTACACGAGCACCAGGGTGATGGCGAGGAACTCCGCCTCGAGCAGCATCCAGATTCCGGCGGCTGTCACGAACGCCAGCACCAGGAACAGCGCGGCATGCACGGGGTTGCGGGCCGTGATGACCCGCAGCGCGGCCAGCACGAGGATCAAGGAGAAGGCGTAGAAGACGGCGGTCTGGAAGCTCATCGTCCCGTGGCTCAGCGGTAGGGGGCGTCCGCGGCGCGATCCGCCGCAATCTGCTGTTCGTAGCGGTCACCGATCGCGAGCAGCATGTCCTTCGTGTACACGAGATCGCCGCGGCGCTCGCCGTGGTACTCGAACACGCGCGTCTCCACGATGGAGTCGACCGGGCAGGACTCCTCGCAGAACCCGCAGAAGATGCACTTCGTGAGGTCGATGTCGTAGCGGGTCGTCCGGCGGGTGCCGTCCGCCCGCTGCTCGGACTCGATGGTGATGGCCAGAGCGGGGCATACGGCTTCGCACAGCTTGCAGGCGATGCAGCGCTCCTCGCCGTTCGGGTAGCGACGCAGCGCGTGCAGCCCGCGGAAGCGGCCGCTCTGGGGCGTCTTCTCGTCCGGGAACTGGATGGTGATCTTGCGGGCGAACAGATGCCGCCCGGTCAGCGCCATCCCCTTCACGAGTTCGAAGAGGAGGAAGGTGCTGAAGAATTCGCGGATTCGGTTCATGGCATGCGCCTCACTTCCACAGCCACAGGGATGTCTGCATCCAGCCGCCGATCACGATCAGCCACACCAGGGTGACCGGAATGAAGACCTTCCAGCCGAGACGCATGATCTGGTCGTAGCGGTAGCGGGGGAATGTCGCCCGGAACCAGAGGAACAGGAACAGGACGAAGCCGATCTTGCCGAGCAGCCAGGGGAACCCGTCGGGAATGCCGGGAATCGGCGAGAGCCAGCCGCCCAGGAACATGATCGAGGTCATCGCGGCCACGAGAATCATGTTGGCGTACTCGGCCAGGAAGAACACGGCGAACGCCATGCCGGAATACTCCACATGGAAGCCGGCCACGATCTCCGATTCGCCTTCGGCGACGTCGAAGGGGGCGCGGTTGGTCTCCGCCACCCCGGAGATGAGGTACACCATGAACATCGGGAACAGCGGGATGAAGTTCCAGGAGGCGAGGCCCCAGGCGCTCTGCTGCTGTCGCACGATGTCCACGAGGTTGAGGCTGTGCGCCATCATGAGCACGCCGACGAGAGCGAAGCCCATCGCGATTTCGTAGGAGACGATCTGCGCCGCGGAGCGCAGCGAACCGAGAAACGCGTACTTCGAATTGGAGGCCCAGCCGGCGATGATGACGCCGTAGACGCCCATCGACGTGATGGCCATGACATACAGCAGGCTCGCGTTGACATTGGCGAGCACGAGATTCGGATCGAAGGGGATCACCGCCCAGGCTGCGAGCGCGGGCATGATGGAGAGGATCGGCGCGAGCAGGAACAGGAACTTGTTCGAGCCCGTCGGGATGATGATCTCCTTCGTCATCAGCTTGAGCGCGTCGGCGATGGGCTGCAGCCAGCCCTTGGGCCCCACGCGGTTCGGACCGACGCGAACCTGGATGTAGCCGATGATCTTGCGCTCGGCGAATGTCAGGTAGGCGACCGCCAGCAGCAGCGGGAGGACGATCGCCACGATCTTCATGAGCGACCAGACCAGGGGCCACACGGGACCGAACCACTGCTGGACCTGGGTAAACAGTTCCATGTCAGGCACTCGCGCGCGCGGCAGCCGCCACGCGCTCCACATCGATATCGCCGAACAGCGGCCCGAGCCCCGCCGTCAGCGGATGGCCCGCCGGCACTCGCACGGCGTGATCCGGGATACGGTCGTCCGCACCGGCGAACAGCAGCACATGCTGACCCTGCTGCGAGACGCGAACCTGATCGCCTTCGGCAACCCCCAGCGCAGCGAGCGTCCGCGCGTTCATCCAGGCGCGGGGCAGTTCGGCGTCCTTCGTCTTCTGCAGAGACGGCGCCCGGCGAACGAGCGGGTCCGCCCAGTGGATGGGAACGTCCCCGATGCGCTGCAGCCTGGCGACAGCGCTGGGCAGGTTGCCCGGGCGCGATCCGGCCGCGAGATCGTTGCTGAGCAGAGCGGGCACTGCCGCGGGATCGGGAAGGACGGCCGTGCGGATGTCCTCGACAGATTCCTGCGCGAAGCCCTGCAGACCGAGCAGATTGCCCAGCACGCGCAGCACCTTCCAGCCGGGACGCGTTTCACCCAGCGGGGAGACCACACCCTTGAAGGACTGCGCGAGGCCTTCGGTGTTGATGAACGTGCCGCCGGTTTCCGTGAAGGGCGCGATGGGCAGCATCACGTGCGCATACTCGGTCGCGCGATGCTGGAATGCGGACAGCGCGACGACGAACTCGGCGCCGTGCATCGCAGCCAGGGCGGACGCACTGTCGGCGCCGTCGAGTTCGGGTTCGCAGCCGAGCAGCACGTAGGCCTGGCGCGGTTCGCTCACCATCCGGGCGGCGTTGCGACCACCGGCCTGCGGGAGCGCCTTGGCAACGTAGCCGCCGACGCTATTGGCGGCTTCGCCGAGAACGCCGAAGCGACCTCCCGAGAGATCCGCGAGAGCGTGGCTCAGGCGCTCGACCACCGCGGCGGCGCCATGATGCTGAGCCTCGTTGCCGATCAGCACCAGGTTGTCCGGATCGGCGGCGAGCAACAGCGCGATCTGGCGACCCCGTTCCGTGGCGGTCGTGCCGCCGACCAGCGCCGCGATGTCTGCAGCGAGCGCGACACCCTTCTCGGAAGCCAGCGCGACAAGCGCTTCCGCCAGGGTCTGCGGCAGTTCGGCCGGCGCCACGCGGACGTCCACGGCGAGCGGGATGAGCGGATCGGCAAAGTAGGAGCCGACCATGCCCAGCTTCTGTCCGCGGCGCGCGGCGCCACGCAGGCGGGCCGCGAGAAGCGGATGGTCCTTGCGCAGGTTGGACCCGATCACGAGCACGCGCTTCGCTTCCCCGAGGCTCTTCACGGTGGTGCCGAGCCAGGGGATGCCCGCGCGGGCGCCATCGAGCGAGAAGTCCGCCTGACGCAGGCGGAAATCCACGTTGTCGCTGCCGAGACCTCGCGCGAGCGCAGCGGCGAGATACAACTCCTCGAGCGTCGAGTGCGGGCTGGCGAGCAGGCCGAGACTGTCACCACCGGACTTCTTGATCACGGCCTTCAACCCGTCGGCCGCGAAGGCAAGCGCCGTCTGCCAGTCGACTTCGGCCCACTTGCCGTCCTTGCGGATCATCGGGCGGACGAGCCGATCGGGGGAGTTGAGCCCTTCGTAGGAGAAGCGGTCCTTGTCGGACAGCCAGCACTCGTTGACGCTGTCGTTCTCCAGCGGGAGGGCGCGCATCACCCGGTTGCCCTTCACCTGCACGACCATGTTCGCCCCGAGACCGCAGTGCGGGCTGACGGTGCGACGGCGCGACAGTTCCCACGTGCGGGCGGAGTAGCGGAACGGCTTGGATGTCAGTGCACCGACCGGGCAGAGGTCGATCATGTTGCCCGACAGTTCGGAGTCGATGGTGCGTCCGACGAAGGACAGAATCTCCGAGTGCTCACCGCGCCCGGCCATGCCGAGTTCCATGACGCCGGCGATCTCCTGACCGAAGCGCACGCAGCGGGTGCAGTGGATGCAGCGGGACATCTCTTCCGCGGCGACGAGCGGGCCCACGTCCTTGGACGTGACCACGCGCTTGGTCTCACCGAAGCGGGAAGCCGA
>CAZEDA010000291.1:0-4914 GCA_964510915.1 uncultured Rhodocyclaceae bacterium
CGGAGCAGAACCGGGTCCACCTGCGGAGCACGCACCGGCGCCGTGGTGGTCGGGGTGCCTTCCAGGTGAGCAAACGTCTCGAGCTGGTCCATCAGCATGCGCGCGGCAAGCCGGATGGCCTCTTCCGGTTCGATGACGCCGTTCGTCTCGACGTCGATGATCAGCTTGTCGAGGTCGGTACGCTGTTCGACACGGGCGCTCTCCACGGCGTAGCTCACACGACGCACGGGGCTGAAGGACGAATCCATCAGGATGCTGCCGATGCTGCGGGACTCGCGGTTCGCCGGGCGCTGGCTCGCGGGCACGTAGCCACGACCCTGCTCGACGGTAATCTGCATGTCGATCTTCCCGCCCGCTTCCAGGTGAGCGATCACGTGGTCGGGGTTGATGATCTCGACGTCGTGGGACGCTTCGATGTCGCCGGCCGTGACAGGGCCCTCGCTCTGCTTCTTGAGCGTCAGCACAGCCTGTTCGCGGCTGTTCAGCTTGAGCACGATGCCCTTCAGATTGAGAAGAATGTCGACCACGTCTTCCCGGACACCATCGATCGTCGAGTACTCGTGAAGGACCCCGGCGATCTTCACCTCGGTGGGGGCATAGCCCGGCATCGAGGACAGAAGGATGCGGCGCAGGGCGTTCCCGAGCGTGTACCCATAGCCCCGTTCGAACGGTTCCATGGTGACCTTCGCGTGGGAGGGACCCACCTGCTGCACATCGATAATGCGGGGCTTCAACAGAGCGCTACTGGGCATGTGCTGTTCCCTTGAGATGGAAAAAATCCGCGGTCAGGCGCCCGCGGGCGCCTGAACCGAAACGATCACTTGGAGTACAACTCCACGACCAGGGATTCGTTGATGGTCGAGGGCAGTTCGGAACGCTGCGGACGCGCCTTGAACTTGCCTTTCAGACCCTTCACGTCGACTTCGACCCACTCGGGGAATCCGCGGCTCTCCGCGGCTTCCACGGCGCCCTTGATGCGCAGCTGACCCTTGGCGCGTTCCGCCACTTCCACCAGATCGCCTTCGCGCAGATGGTAGGACGGGATGTTCACGCGCTTGCCGTTCACGAGGATGCCGTTGTGACGGACGATCTGGCGGGCTTCGGTCCGGCTGGAGCCGAACCCCATCCGGTAGACGACGTTGTCGAGGCGGCTCTCGAGGCGCTGAAGAAGCCGCTCACCGGTCACGCCCTTCTGACGTTCGGCTTCCTTGTACTCGAGACGGAACTGACGCTCGAGCACGCCGTAGATGCGGCGGACCTTCTGCTTCTCGCGAAGCTGCACGCCGTAGTCCGACAGACGACCGCTCTTCTGGCCGTGCTGACCAGGCGCGTAATCGCGACGTTCGACAGCGCACTTGTCGGTGAAGCACTTCTCGCCCTTGAGGAAGAGCTTTTCGCGCTCGCGACGGCACTGCCGGCACTTGGGTTCGAGGTTTCTGGCCATGGATATCGCTCCCTGCCCTCTAGATACGGCGTTTCTTGGGAGGACGGCAACCGTTGTGCGGCACAGGGGTGACGTCCGAAATACTGGTGATCTTGAAGCCGACGGCGTTGAGCGCGCGCACGGCGGATTCACGGCCGGGACCCGGGCCCTTGATGCGGACCTCCAGGTTCTTCACGCCGCATTCCTGCGCTGCCTTGCCGGCGTTCTCTGCAGCGACCTGGGCTGCGAAGGGCGTCGACTTGCGGGAGCCCTTGAAACCGGCTGCGCCCGAGGTTGCCCAGGACAGGGCGTTGCCCTGCCGGTCGGTAATCGTCACGATCGTGTTGTTGAAGGAAGCGTGAACATGGGCGATACCTTCCGCCACGTTCTTCTTGACCTTCTTCCGCACCCGGGTCTGTGCCTTAGCCATTGTTCCGAATCCCTTGCGCCATGAATTGCGTTACGTTCACTTGTTCGATGCCCGAACGGCCTTGCGCGGACCCTTCCGGGTACGGGCGTTGGTCCGCGTGCGCTGTCCGCGCACCGGCAGGCCGCGGCGATGACGGATGCCCCGATAGCAACCGAGGTCCATCAGACGCTTGATGCTCATCGTCACTTCGCGGCGAAGATCCCCTTCGACCGTGTAGCGACCGACGTGCTCGCGCAGCTTGTCCATCTCCGCATCGGACAGGTCCTTGATCTTCGCGGTCGGAGCGACTCCGGCATCCGCACAGATCTTGGCCGCCCGAGTGCGACCGATGCCGTAAATCGCGGTAAGCGCGATGGAGGCATGCTGATGGTTCGGGATGTTGACTCCTGCAATACGTGCCATGCTCGACCCTGTTGTCTAGTGTGCCTGTGGAGGCCGAATCAACCTTGACGCTGCTTGTGACGCGGATCTTCGCAGATGACCCGGATCACACGATTGCGTCGGATGATCTTGCACTTGCGGCAGATCTTCTTGACCGATGCCTGAACTCTCATTTTCCTTCTCCTCGGTTTCCCGCTGATCCCTACTTTGCCCGAAACACGATGCGCGCCCGGGAAAGATCGTAGGGCGTCAAGTCCACCGTCACTTTGTCACCCGGCAAGATCCGGATGTAGTGCATACGCATTTTCCCGGAGATGTGCGCAAGAACGATGTGCCCATTCTCCAGTTTCACCCGGAAGGTGGCATTCGGCAGGGTCTCGACGACCTCACCCTGCATCTGAATCGTTTCTTCCTTTGACATCCCTTTGCGGTCCCTCAGCGCGTCGGAAACGCGCCACCTTTGAAGTTGGCCTTCTTGAGAAGGCTCTCGTACTGGTGCGACATCATGTAGGCCTGAACCTGCGCCATGAAGTCCATCGTCACCACCACGATGATCAGCAAGCTGGTACCGCCGAAGTAGAACGGCACGTTCCACTTCACGATCAGAAACTCGGGCAACAGACACACCACCGTGATGTACAGCGCTCCGGCGAGCGTCAGACGCATGATGATCTTTTCGATGTACCGCGCCGTCTGTTCTCCCGGACGGATGCCCGGAACGAAAGCGCCACCCTTCTTCAGGTTCTCCGCGGTTTCCTTGGGGTTGAACACAAGGGCCGTGTAAAAGAAACAGAAGAACACGATCGCGCCGGCGTACAACAGAACGTAGATCGGCTGTCCCGGATGGAGCGTGGCGCTGATGTCACGCAGCCAGGTCATGTTCTCGCTCGAGCCGAACCAGCCGGCGATCGTGGCCGGAAACAGGATGATGCTCGACGCAAAGATCGGCGGGATCACACCCGACATGTTCAGCTTCAGCGGAAGATGGGAGCTCTGCCCGCCATAGACCTTCCGGCCGACCTGCCGCTTCGCGTAATTGACGAGGATCTTCCGCTGCCCTCGCTCCACGAACACCACCAGGGCGGTGACCAGCAACACTACCGCAAACAGGAACAGCACCAGCGGAATCGAATACGAGCCCGTCCGCGTGAATTCCAGTGTGCCGCCAATCGCGCGCGGCAGCCCGGCGGCAATCCCCGCGAAGATGATCAGCGAAATGCCGTTGCCGATTCCTCGCTCCGTGATCTGTTCACCGAGCCACATCAGGAACAGCGTACCGGTAACCAGCGTCACGACGGTCGTGAGACGGAACGCCAGACCAGGGTCGATCACCAGGCCGCGCTGTGCTTCCAGCGCCACTGCGATACCGAAGCCCTGGATCGTCGCCAGCAGCAACGTGCCGTAGCGCGTGTACTGCGTGATCTTGCGGCGGCCGGACTCCCCTTCCTTCTTGAGCGCTTCCAGCTGCGGCACCACCACGGTGAGCAGCTGCATGATGATCGACGCGGAGATGTACGGCATGATCCCCAGCGCGAAGATCGTGAAGCGGGACAGAGCCCCACCCGAGAACATGTTGAACATGTCCAGGATGCCGCCCTGCTGGCTCTTGAAGAGCTCCGCCAGCTGGACGGGATCGATCCCCGGCACCGGCACGTGGGCGCCGATCCGGTAGACGATGAGGGCTCCGAGCAGGAACAACAGCCGGCGCTTCAGATCGCCGAACTTGTTGCCCGTGCCTTGGAGGGGAGAATCAGCCAACTTGGTTTCCTCAGCCTCAGGCGACCGAACCGCCGGCCGCTTCGATGGCCGCCCGCGCGCCCTTCGAAACCTTGATGCCGGAGAGCTTCACGGCCTTGCCGATCTTGCCCGCGAGAATGACCTTCGCGGCTTTCGCCGACGCAGGCACCACACCCGCCGCGAGCAGGGCTGCAAAGTCGATGGTCTCGGCAGAAACGCCCTCGAGGGCGGCCAGTCGGACCTCGGCCGTATCACCCTTGGTCAGGGACGTGAAGCCGCGCTTCGGCAGACGACGCTGCAGCGGCATCTGACCGCCTTCGAAACCGACCTTGTGGAAACCGCCGGAACGGGATTTCTGACCCTTGTGGCCGCGACCGGCCGTCTTGCCGAGTCCGCTGCCGATGCCGCGACCCACACGCCGCTTCGCGTGCTTCGCGCCGGCAGCCGGCTTGATCGTGTTGAGTTTCATCTATCAGCCCTCGCTCTTCACGAGATAGCGAACTTTGTTGATCATGCCGCGAACCGCAGGCGTGTCCTCGAGGACGGCGCTGCTGTTGAGCCCATGCAGGCCGAGGCCGCGCACGGTGGCACGATGGGATTCCCGCGTCCCGATGACGCTCTTCACGAGCGTCACCTTGACTGTCTTCTTCGTCTGATCGCCAGCCATGGCTTACCCCAGGATCTCTTCGACGGTCTTGCCACGCTTCGCCGCGATCTCCGAAGGCGTGTTCATTTCCGTCAAGCCGTTGATCGTCGCGCGGACCACGTTGTACGGGTTGGTGGAACCCAGACACTTGGCCAGCACGTTCGTGACGCCCATCACTTCGAACACGGCGCGCATCGGGCCGCCGGCGATGATGCCGGTACCTTCGGAGGCCGGCTGGATCAGCACACGGGACGCGCCGTGGTGCCCGATCACCGCGTGCTGAAGGGTGCCGTTCTT
>CAZEDA010000292.1:0-2117 GCA_964510915.1 uncultured Rhodocyclaceae bacterium
CCTAGGCAATTTCCACCCCCGGCATCGGGATAAACCCCGATGCCGGCTACCGCGGTGCGGCACTACCCTGCAACTCTCCCGCAAAGCCGCCTGACGTTGTCGGGCTGTCATGAGCGGGCACGACTCATGCCGCCGGCAATGATGCGCATCGAAACCTCACGGGTTCCGAGACTCGTGCCGGGATTTCGCGTGAAATGCCAGACGCATGGCAGTGGGGAGCAGGTATTTTTCCGCCGCAATATTGCGTGTTCGAAGCGGCGACGTTTAACATCGACCAGTCTCGATTCGTCCGAGGCGCGCCATTCTTCGCGTCCGGAGTGCCATCGAGGTGTCCCAAAGGGGGGACTCGTCCATGGTTCAGAGCGGGGTGACTTCGGCGCGCGGCCTGTCGGTGCAGAGTTATCGCACCGTATTCGCGCAGGCGCCCGATCTCTGTCTCGCGCTCGAACGCGGCAGCGGCCGCATCGTCAAGTGCAACAATGTCGTGCGCACCTTGCTCGGTTTCGCGCCGCGCGAACTCGTCGGCCGATCGATTCTCGAACTCGCCCACCCTGACAGCCCGCCCAAGGCACGCCTCGCCTGGCAGAGCCTCGCCGACGATCTTTCCGTGCAGGCCTCCGACGTGCCCGTCCGCCGCAAGGACGGCAGCAAGGTCGATGTCCGCCTGACTGCGGCCCGCGTACAGGACGATCGTGGTCGCGTGAGTTTCGGCGTCGCGCTCCTGCGCTCCCTCACCAAGGCGGGCCCCACCTGCGCTCTCGAAGACAGCCCCGAGAGGATGCGCGTTCTTCTTTATGCGCTTTCCGTCGCGGAAGAGCGAGAGCGTCAGCGTATCGCCTCCGGCCTTCACGATGATCTCGGCCAGTGGCTCGCCGTGGCCAAGCTGAAGCTCGGTCGCCTCGGGGTCGCGAGCGACGCCACCGAACGCGAGAAGCTCACGGAAGACGTGAGGGAACTCGTCGACCGCGCTGCGCGCGCCGCGCGATCCACCACGTTCGAGCTGAGCTCTCCCATTCTTCGGCAGCTCGGTTTCGAGGCTGCCATCCAGAGCGTCGGTGAGCGCATGCAGGAAATCTGCGGCGTGCACTTCGCCTTCGGCAGCGATCGCGCCGCGATCCGGCTGCCGCACGACACGCTGGTGGTGCTGCTGCGCGTCGTGCGGGAACTGCTGTTCAACGTGCACAAGCATGCCGGCGCCGCACGGGTCGATGTGTTCACCTATCGATCCGAGGGCCGCTACGACATATGCGTCAACGACGACGGTGTCGGCTTCACCCCCACCGACCGCGCGCCGGCTTTCGGCGCAGCCGGCGGCTTCGGCCTCTTCAGTGCAGAGGCGCAGGTGCGCGCCCTCGGCGGCCGGCTTCATGTGGAATCGGCACCTGGCGCAGGCACGCGCGTCACCGTGAGCGTCCCGGTGACAGAAGACCCGTCGCCAGGCGTGGAAGACCATCGTCCTGGCCGCACCCTCTGAACAGACCTCCCCGAGAGCCGCAGTCCATGACCGTCCGAATCATTCTTGCCGATGACCACCGCATCCTCCGTGAAGGAATCGCCGCGCTGCTGCGGCAGACCGCGGACTTCGAGGTCGTGGCGGAAGCGGGAGACGGATCGGAACTCGTGCGCCTCGTCCGGGAACTGGAGCCTGATCTGGTCATCACCGATCTCTCGATGCCCGGGCTGAACGGCATCGAGGCCATCTCGCGCATCTCGGAGCAGTCGCCGCGGACCCGCACGCTGTGCCTGTCCGTCCACGACGAGCAGCGGCTCGTGGCGGCCGTCATGGACGCCGGCGCCTCGGGCTATCTCCTGAAGGACTGCGCCTTCGAGGAACTCCTCCGCGCTGCCCGTTCGGTGCTCGCCAATCAGGTCTACATCAGTCCCGGGGTGGCGGGTGTGCTCATGCAGGACTTCCGCGAACGCCGCTCGGGCGTCGACCGGCGCTCGGCATTCTCGGTGCTCACGAGCCGTGAGCGCGAGGTCGTGCAGCTCATTGCCGAAGGGCATTCCACCAAGGCCATCGCCGACCGACTTCACGTCAGCGCGAAGACTGTCGGGACCCATCGCGAGCACATCATGTCGAAGCTGCAGGTCACCGGCACGGCCGAGCTGACCCG
>CAZEDA010000292.1:2217-4914 GCA_964510915.1 uncultured Rhodocyclaceae bacterium
AGCTGCAGGTCACCGGCACGGCCGAGCTGACCCGCTATGCCATCCGCGAAGGCATCGCGGATCTCGACACGCACGGCAGCCCCGACGCTTCGTCGAGCCCGGCCGCGCAGGGCAGATCTGCCTGACCGGGACGGCAGTTCCCACGCCGCAGTTGCGCGATCGTCACGCTGACTGACGGGCGGTCTGCAGTTCGCTTTGTCCGATCACTGAGCAACGCAGCGAGCGTTCGGTTCAGGCGGCAACCCTTCGGGACGGGGGCCTCCGTCGCGGCCGCTTCACATGGACAGTCCTTCCCCGGCAATCTCCCGACGCCGTGCCTCCTCTTCCGGTGGCAGCCGTCGCGACTTTCAGCAATTGCGCATGGCGATCTCAGGGCAAATGCCGATGGTCCGGCCGAGCGCCGGCGCGCACTCTGGCGCCTGATCGTCCGGCCCCGCAACGTCGCGGCTGCCCGCCGATCCGGGAGCCCAGATGAACGCACCGTCCTGCCGCGAGCCATTCCCGGCGATGCACCGACTGTCCGATGCCAGCCCCCGTCCGCATTCCAGGGCCGGCGCGGCCCGGCGCCTTGTATATGGATGACATGGCCATTCGCATCCTCCTCGCGGACGACCACGTCACCTACCGCAGCACCGTGCGGGAGCTGCTGGAGCACGAGCCCGATCTCGAAGTGATCGGTGAGGTCGGCGATGGCGCCGACGCCGTGCGCGCCGATCGCGAGGGCTGCCCCGACGTGGTGATCATGGACATCGCGATGCCGGCGATGGACGGGATCGAAGCCACGCGCCGCATCCGGGAGCAGCGCCCCGACGCGCGGGTGCTGGCGCTGTCACTCCATTCGGACCCCCGCTTCGTCGAGGCCATGCTGAAGGCCGGTGCCGCCGGCTACGTGCTCAAGCAGGACTCCTTCGAGGATCTGCTGAGCGCGGTGCACGAGGTCGCCGCCGGACGCGCCTATCTCAGCAGCGGGCTGGGCCCTCCGAGGGGACATTCGTGAGTGCTGCCTACGCGGCGCGCCGCTCCGATTCGGATTTCGCGAAGCTCGGTGTCAGCAATCCACCGATAGGCGCGGCACGTGGCGGCTCCGATGATCGGGGACAGTCCCACCGTGCCTGCGATGACCGCAGGTCGGGACTTTCCATGGAGCGAGGCAGGCAGTGAGTGGCCAAGGCGGACGACGCAGCCGGACCGATGGCCCCGACAGGGGGGCGCGCGCATGATCAGCGCAGCCATCGGTCAGCTCGTGGCACAGCTCAACGAGGCGCTGAAACGCGGCGCCAACGTGCCCCACGAGATCGTGCGCGCTTCCAACCTCATCGAGCAGAACGGCAATGTCGTTCCCGATGTGGAGAACAAGGTGGTGATGTTCCTCGTCAACGTGGAGCGCGAAACGCTGCCCTACAAGGCATCCAATGCCCGAATGGGACGCGGCATGCGCTTCGCCGATGGGCAGCCGCCGGTGCATCTCAATCTGTCCGTGATGGTCGCCGCGAACTTCAGCGGGCGGCACTACCCCGACGCGCTGCGTTACCTCTCCAATGCCGTCAGCTACTTTCAGCGCAATCCGGTGTTCGACCACAGCAACACGCCGGGGCTGGACTCGCGGATCGATCGGCTCGTGCTGGAGATCGAGAACCTGGGCGTAAACGAGCTCGGGAACCTGTGGGGCATCCTCGGCGGCAAGTACGTGCCGTCGATTCTCTACAAGGTGCGCATGATCACCTTCGACTCCACCGATCTCATCGGCGTCACGCCGGCGATCGGCGCGACCGAGTCGGCGGCGGGGCTCTCGTGAGGAGCCTCGCGTTCTGATGCGCTACGGAACCCTGCTCCGGGTGCAGGCCCGACACGAGTACTTCGCCGACGGCGTGGCCCGCGGCGTGGTGTTCGAGCCCACCGCGGCGACCGGCGCGGCCATGCGGAGTCTGGGTCTGCTCTCCCGTCCCGAAGGCGCGACGCTGACCGTGCTGCGCCCCGAGCCGGCGACGGCGGCAGGCGCCGCTGCGGAGCCGACCACGCTGGTCTTCAAGGTGATCGCGACAGACCTCGCGATCGGCACCTACACCGAGATCGAGGCGGGCAAGCCGGACCGGCTTTACTGGTTCGACAGCGCCACGGCAGGCGCGGTCGATGCCGCAGGATCGCGTTCTCTCAGCGTGAAGGAATCCGTCGGAGGCGAAGACGTCCGCGCCGTGGACGACGCGGCCGTCATGGCGGCGCTGGATGTCCGCGAACGCCGCGTTCCGCCGCTCGGCCTGCTCGCGCTCCGGATCACTGCGGCCGACCTGCAGGCCGACCGGCCAGGGCCGGATTTCCATCTTCTGTTCCGCAGCCGCCGCACGCTGTGGAAGTACGTCGTGCTGGGTGCGCCCTCGGGCGTCGCCCCAACGATCCGGGATGCCGACGGCAACGTCGCATTCGAGCCCGCCGGCGCAGCGCAGGTGCCGGATGGGCGGGAAGCCGTAACGCTGCGTTCCACCGAACCGATCGCACTCCGGGAACGAGGCACGCAGCGCTTTCAGCTGCGGGCGCAGACCAGCGCGGGCGAAAGGGTGCTCGTCAAGAGACTGGCGGTGGCCTCGCCCAGGCAACTGGGCAGGGACACGGTCGACGGCCGAGAGGTCGCGGTCTCGGAGATCTATATCAACCTCTAAAGGATGCTCACCATGGGAAACATGAAGACACCGGGCGTGTACA
>CAZEDA010000293.1:0-4907 GCA_964510915.1 uncultured Rhodocyclaceae bacterium
TCCCCTTGACGCAAGACAACCCCACGGCTTAGTCTTCCGCCCGTCAGGTGCCTGCGCCCTTCCGGTGCGCGGGTGAAACGGGAAGTTCGGTGAGTGCTCGGCATCCAGCATGCCGATTGCAATTCCGGCGCTGCCCCCGCAACGGTAAGCGAGCGGCGCGACCCCTTCTGCCACTGTGCAACTGCATGGGAAGGCGGGTCGTGCAGCAGTCCTCGCAAGCCCGGAGACCGGCCTGATGTCGGCTCGCTCGCGCGGGCCACGAAGCACCGATTGCTGCGGTGGGCGGCAAGGCGGTGGCGATCCGTATCGCCCGGCCTCTCCGTATTGCCGGCCCTTCGATCCTCACCCCCTGTCCCGCACGCAACGGTGTTTTCACGTCGTGCCGTCCGATCTGCCCAGGTCGCACGGAGGGGAGACATCATGTATCGCAATATCGTGCTTGGCGCGATCGCACTGCTGGGGGCAGGCGTCGCTCAGGCGGGGCCCTACGCGCCCGCCGCCGGCCAGCCCGGCTCCACTGCCGTCCCGATGAATTCCAGCGCCATCGCCGGCTGGGCCACCAAGGCTACCTCCTACACGCCCGGCACCAATGCCTCGGCGCCGTTCATCGATCCCACCCAGGCGCTCGGCCCGGCAACGGGCGTCCCGACGGACGTCGTCTCGCTCGGGGATGGCGGCAGCATCGTGCTGACGTTCGCCACCCCGATCACCGATGGGCCCGGCGCCGACTTCGCGGTGTTCGAGAACAGCTTCGGCGACACCTTCCTCGAGGTTGCCTTCGTCGACGTCTCGTCGGACGGCATCAACTTCTATCGCTTCCCGAACTTCTCGCTCACGGCCAACCCCGTCCCGGCGTTCGGCACGCTGGACCCGACCAATCTGGACGGGCTCGCCGGCAAGTACCGTGGCGGCTTCGGCACGCCCTTCGACCTCCAGGCGCTGAGCGCCGTGCCGACGCTCAACATCAACCGCATCACGCATGTCCGCATCGTGGATGTCCTCGGCGACGGCTCCGTGAAGGACAGCCTGGGGCGCTCGATCTACGACCCGACGCCCACGCAGATGAGCGGAGGTTTCGATCTCGACGCCGTCGGCGCGATGTACCTCACGGCCGCGCCCGTGCCGGAACCCTCCACGCTCTGGATGCTGGCGGCCGGTGCCGTCCTGCTGCCCCTCGGCGCCCGCCACGCACGCCACCGTGCCCGTCGCGGCAACGGCACCACCGCCTGACGCCCTCACCCACAAGAAAAGGACGAGACCATGAATTCCTTCGCACGCTGGATCGCCGCCTCGGCGGTGTTCGCCACGAGCCTGCCCGCCCTCGCAACCGTCACGACGTTCGAAGACCTGACCCCGGGGCCGAACGGCTACTACGCCCCCGGCGCCACCAGTACCTTCACGAGCGGTGCCGCGACCTTCAACTACGAGTTCTCCGACTTCGGCGGCGGCTGCTGCTGGTCGGGATGGGCCTTCTCCAACAAGACGGACACCACCGACGGCACCTTCACCAACCAGTACAGCGCCTTTCCCGGGAGCGGCCACAACGGCTCCTCCCAGTACGGCATTGCGTACCTCGGCGGGACGGCACCGGTCATCACCTTCGCCACGCCGGTGATCGTCGAGTACGCCTACTTCGCCAACACGACCTACGCCGCGCTCTCGATGCTGAACGGTGACGGATTCGCCAAGAAGTTTGGCGGCCCGAGCGGCAACGACGGGGACTTCTTCACCCTGACCATCATCGGCCGCAACGCCGCCAACGCCGTGACGGGCAGCGTGACGATCCCGCTGGCCGACTACCGCTCCCCGGCAAGCGTGGGCGACTTCATCATCTCGAGCTGGCTCAAGACCGATCTCGCCAGCCTCGGCCCGGTGAGTTCTCTCCATTTCGAACTCGCCTCGTCCGATACCGGTCCGTTCGGCATCAACACGCCTGCGTACTTCGCCATGGACGACCTCACGGTCGCCGCCGTACCCGAGCCGGGCACGTACGCCATGCTCGCGATCGGCCTTGCCCTGCTGGCACCTGCGGCCCTGCGCCGTCGCTGACCCCGCGCCCTCGCCGGGCGCATCGGGTCGCCGGCGCTTCTTCCAGCGACCGGTCGCCTTCGCGCTTTTCCTGAGCGCGCTCCCAGGTTCGGCCTTCGCGGCCGGCCCGGGACGCGTTCTGGAGATGCGTGAAGTCGTCGTATCGGCGGCCGCGCCGGACGGCACGCTCAGAACCACGCCGCACAGCGTCTCGATCATCACTGCGGACGACATCGAACGCTCGACGGCGATCACCGTGGGCGAACTGCTGGCCCGCGAGCCCAACCTCAATCTGCAGAGCTACTTCGGCGGCGACAAGCGCGCCACCATCGACATCCGCGGCATGGGGGCCGCTGCCGGCAGCAACGTGCTGGTGATGGTCGACGGCGTTCGCCAGAACGAGTCGGACCTCTCCGGCGCGGACCTCTCCTCGATTCCGCTCTCGCAGATCGAACGCATCGAGATTCTGCGTGGCGGCGGCGCCGTCCGTTACGGGAATGGCGCCGTGGGCGGGGTAATCGATATCCGCACGAAGCGCGGCGTGGGCAAGGGCGCGCAGTTCGAGGCTTCCGTCCGGCGCGAGTCCTACAACACGAATGCCCTGCGCGTGTCCGGCGGCACGCGGATCGGCGCCGTCGAGCTGCGCCTGGACGGGCAGCGCTTCGACACCGACGGTTTCCGGGCGAATGGCGACGTGTCTGCGCGCGACGCGGCGGCGTCCCTGCGCGTCTCGCCTACGGGGCGGTTCTCCTTCCTCGACTTGTATGCCCGCGCGGCCATCCACCAGGACACCTCGGGACTGCCCGGACCGGTGAGTGCCGCCGCATTTGCGTCCGGCACGGCGGGCAGGCGGGCAACCTCCAATCCTTACGACGAAAGCCGGACGGATGACCGGCGATTCACGCTGGGGGGGCAGGCAGACCTCGGCGCTGCGGGCCTCGTGGAACTGCAGTGGCATTTCCGCGACCGCGAGACGCCATTCGTACTCGGCTTCAATCCCTCGATCCCGCTGGCCAACCAGCGCTCGTCCATCGACTCGAAGCGCCAGGAAGTGCAGCTTCGCTACAGCCGCGCTTACGCCGCCTTCGGCCGGAACCACGACTTCAACGCCGGCCTCGAGATGTACTCGGCCGACTACAGCCGGAAGGAAAACGGAGAGTCGATCGTGGACGTCTCCACACGACGCGCCGGAACGGTGGCCTCCGGGGCGATGTTCGCGGCGACAACCGTGCGCGCGACCGACACCCTCTCCCTCATGGGCGGGCTGCGCGTGGACCGGTTCGACACCCGCGCCGACGACACCCGGTACACCAGCGGGGACTGCAGGACCGTGAATGACACGACGCTGGTCGATGTGGACCCCGGTCCGGGTGTGGTGCTGGTGCCTGTGCCCATCGTCCGGCAGGTGGACTGTGTGAACGCCTACCGGCGCCAGGCCACGCAGGGCGGCACCTGGCGCAACCACGCTCTCGAACTCGGCCTGACCTGGCAGGCCCGCGAATCGCTCACGACCTTCGCCAGCGTGACGCGGCACTTCCGCAACCCGAACGTCGACGAGCTCCTGCTCGCCTCCTCGGACTTGCGGCCACAACGGGGCATGACCTTCGAGACGGGGATTCGGCATTCGGTGAGCGACTCGCTCGAATGGTCGGCCGCGGTGTTCCTCATGCGAGTCCGGGACGAGGTGTTCTTCGGCGCGGACGCACTCGGCAACGTGAGTCTCAATCGCAATCTGGCGGAGCCCACGCGCCGGATCGGCGGCGAGGCCGAACTGCGCTGGCGCGTGACGCCCTCTGTGGCCGTGCGGGCGAGCGGCGGCTACGTGATTCCCAAGCTTGGCAATCAGGGCACTGACCTGCCGCTCGTGCCGCGGGTGACGGCCTCCGCCGAAGTGGAGTGGTCGCAGCCGTCGGGGGTGCGCTGGGCGCTCGGCGCGAGGCACGTGGGACCGCGCTTCGACGGCAACGACTTCAGCAACCGGGACTTCCCCCGACTGCCCTCCTACACGGTCTGGGACGCTTCCGTGCGAATCGACTACGGCAAGTTCCAGTTCTCGGCCGGCATCCGCAACCTGTTCGATCGCGCGTACGCGACCATCGCGTACAGCGGCGGCCTCTACCCGATGCCCGAACGCAACGCCTTCGTCTCGGTGCGCTGGACGCCCTGACGGGTCGGCGTCGCCGTCCTCCGGTCACTCGTCGAACGCGTATTCCCGGCAGAGCCACTGCACGGATGTCTTGCCGTCGCAGTAACGCGTATGCGAAAGGATCTCCGTCAGCAGCGCTTCGTCCACGGTCGACTTGGCCTCGAGAAATGCCTCCAGATTGGCGCCCTCCTCAATGAACTCGAAGCCGTCGTGTTCGAATTCGAACACCTTGCCGCGGTCCGGGCCGGACAGAGGCACCAGGAAGTAGTTGCCCGAGTTGGGCACTTCGCCGATCACGGCGCAGTCGTCGATCCATTCGGGAAGGAACTCCTCCTTCTCGTCCTCGGACAGGTTGTCCAGCCACCCCGAAAAACCGTCCCAAAGGTCCTCCCATTCCGAGGGCGGCGCGATCCAGAATGCCGACGCAAAGCCGACGACCGGGTGCTCGATGGTGTCGCAGTAGAGCCGCGCGGACCCGTACCGCCGGTAGAACGCCAGCAGCTCCGGCATGTCACCGACGCGCGATTCCAGATGTGCCATGGCGTCTGCCGAGAGCGCCGGTCCGACCTCGTGGCGGATGTACGCAACATGCTTGACGGGCCCGGGCTTGGGCCAGCCGGTGTCCTCGCAGACGAAGCGCGGGTTCCTGTGGCTCAGCAGGGTCTCGAATGCAGCGAACATGGTCGGTCGACTTCTCCGGGAAAGGGCGGCAGGACGGGCGGCCGCAGCGGCC
>CAZEDA010000294.1:0-4902 GCA_964510915.1 uncultured Rhodocyclaceae bacterium
CCCTTCGATCTGTCCGGCAGCATGGGCAAGCCCGGCAAGATCGACGACCCGGAAGTGCAGAGCGCCATCGGCGCCGTCGTGAGCGCCTGCCAGAAACGCAACATCGCCCTGTGCGCCTATGCACATACGCCAGCCCATGCGCATAACTACCAGCGCCTCGGGTATCGCGTCATCGGTCTGTGCACCGACTACATCATGCTGGCGCGCGCTGCCGCCGCCTATCTGAAGGAAGCCAAGGCATGAGGTTCGTCCCCCCTGCATCCGTCCTCGTTCTCGCCGCGGCCGCCGCATTCCCGACCGCGGCTTCGGCACAGTCCGGCGAATCCATCGCCCGCCAGCTCGCGAATCCGCTCTCGCCGATCGCGCGCATTCCGCTCACGCTGGACTGGGATCGCAACATCGGCACGCGGCGCGAAGGTGAGCGCTTCACCTTCGGTCTGTCGCCGACGGTGCCGATCGATCTCAATCGCGACTTCGATCTCATCTCCCGCACGGACGCTGCGCTCGTCGCGCAATCGGACGTCGCGCCAGGTGCCGGCAGTCAGTTCGGTTTCGGGGATGTGCTGCAGACGCTGTACCTGGCGCCCAAGGCGGAGTTTCCTGGCGGTCTCCGGTGGGGTGCAGGTCCTGCCCTGCTGCTGCCCGTGGGCACCGACAGCCGCCTGAGCGGTCGTCGCTGGGCCGTCGGCCCCGCCGGCGTGCTGGTGGTGCAGTCCGAAGCGTGGGCCTACGGCATTCAGGGCAGCCACATCTGGTCCATCTCCGGCGAAGCCGGCCGCGCGCACATCTCGCTCACCTCCGCGCAGCCGTTCATCTCCTACACCACGCGGGATGCCTGGACCTTCGGTCTCGCGTCCGAAGCGACCCTGGACTGGGAACGCAAGCGCGGCACGCTGCCGGTATCGTTCAGCGCCAACCGCGTCATCCGCGCGGGGGATCGGCCCATCAGCGTGGGCGGTGCCGTGCGCTACTACCTCGATTCCCCCGAGACGGGGCCCCATGGCTGGGCCTTCCGATTCGGGGTGACGCTCGCTTTCCCGTAGGAATCCTCCGGGCGGTCGCTTTCGCTCAGGCGATGAGCGAAAGCTCCGTGTCGCCGATGCCTTCCACACGAAAGCGGAAGTGATCCCCCGGCTCCGGAAAACGCGTGGTGACCAGGCTGCCGGTGGAGACGATCTCGCCGGCACGCAGCGTCTGGCCGCGCTCGCTCAGGTAGTTCGCGAGCCACAACACCGGCTCGAACGGGTGGCCCAGCACTGCGCTGCCCAGACCCTCGTCGATCACTTCGCCATTGCGTTCCACGGTGCCGCGCACGGCGGCGAGATCCGGCCAGCTGGATCGAAACTCTCCCAGCACGATGCCTTCGTTCCACGCGTTGTCGGCGACCAGCGAAAGCGGGTCCAGGGGGTAGGGCGAGTTGCGATCGTCGATCACCTCGAACGCGGGAGCCACCGCATTCACCGCGGCGCTGACCTCGTCCATGGTGTAGGGCTGCGCCCGCGGCGGGAGATCGCGACCCATGCGCACGCAGATCTCGAACTCGAGTCCCAGATGCACGATGTCGCTGAGGCGCCGCACGATGCCGCTGTGCTGGCGGCGGCTCGCGAGCACGACGCCCGGTACCGGATGATCGATGCTGCACATCTTCTGCATCCGGAGCGACGTGAGCCCGATCTTGTAGCCGACTCTGGGTCCATGGATCGGGATGTACCGTTCCACGAGTGCCGCCTGGATCGCGTAAGCCCCTTCCAGGTCGGTCGCACCCCACTGCGCCGCGAAGGGCACCAGGTTGCGCTTTTCGAGGTGGTCCTCGAACAGGGCGTCCGCCGCTTCCTGCGCGCGAACCGTCATGGCCGTCCTCCCGTGCTGTCGTCGTGATGATGTGCGGCCGATGATAGCCGGAATCGACGCCGGCACCGTCGTGGACTGGGTGGACGGCGAGCCGCGTTCCCGCCAATTCGGCGACATCTATTTCTCGCGCGCCCGCGGCCTCGAGGAGACGCGGCACGTCTTCCTCGACGGCAACGATCTCGCGCGGCGCTTCGCGAGACTCCCCGCGCGCGGCGCGTTCACGATCGGCGAGACGGGCTTCGGCACCGGCCTCAATTTCCTCGCGGCGTGGCAGCTCTTCGAGTCCGCGGCGCCGGCGGATGCCCGGCTGCATTTCGTCAGCACCGAATTGCATCCGCTCAGTCCCGCCGACCTCGCTCGGGCGTTGACGCTATGGCCGGAACTGCGCACTTATGCGGATGCGCTGCTCGCAAGCTACGACGCGCTGCCGCCCGGATTCCATCGATTCGTGTTCGCAACGGGACGCGTCACTCTCACGCTGCTCGTGGGCGATGCGGCCAGCACGCTTCCGCAACTGGACGCTCGCATCGATGCCTGGTTTCTCGATGGCTTCGCGCCATCGAAGAATCCGGGGCTGTGGTCGGCAGAGGTGCTGACTCAGATTTCGCGGCTGTCGCATGCCGGCACCACGTGCGCGACCTACACCGTCGCGGGTGCCGTGCGTCGCGGTCTCGATGCCGTGGGCTACCGAGTGGAACGGGCGCCCGGATTCGGCACGAAGCGGGAAATGCTCCGCGGTACCTGCGTGCAGCCGGGCGTCGAAGGCTATCGCCCGCCCTGGACGCGACGGAGCGCGGCGACCGCTGTGCGAGATGCCATCGTGATCGGCGGCGGGTTGGCGGGCGCGTCGACGGCGGCGAGCCTCGCGGCACGCGGCATTCGCGTCACGCTCATCGATCGCTGCCGTCGGCTGGCAGACGAGACCTCGGGCAACGCCCAGGGCATGCTGTACATCAAACCTTCGCCCCATCCGACGCCGCTCACCTCGCTGGTGGTTGCGGGTCTTGCCTTCACCCAGCGCACGCTCGCGGCAGTCCTGCCGTCCGATGGCGTCGCGTGGTCGCGCTGCGGCGTGCTCACGCTGGCACACGATGTCGCGGAGGCAGATCGCATCGAGCGCATTGCGTCACTGGGCTGGCCCGCGGCATTCGCGCATCCGGTGAACCAGGAGGAAGCGTCGAGGATTGCGGGGGTGGATGTTCCTGCCGGCGGGTTATTCCATCCGAACGCGGGATGGGTCCATCCGCCCGCCCTGTGCGAAGCCCTGGTAGCGCACGACGGGATTCGGCTGCGACTCGGCCAGCGAGTCGACCGCATCGAACGCACGCAAGCCGGTCGCTGGTGCGTGCTGGCCGATGACGAACCGATCGCCGAAGCCGACGTGGTCGTGATGGCGGGCGGCCTTGCCTCGCGAGGCTTTGCGCAGTGCGCCACGCTGCCTCTGCGCGGCATTCGCGGACAGATCACTGCGGTACCCGCCACGGAAGCGTCCAGACAGCTCAGAACCGTCCTCTGCGCCGAGAGCTATGCTGCGCCGGCTCGCGAAGACGTGCATTGCATCGGCGCGACGTTCGATGTGCACGACGAGGCGCCGACGTTCCGTGCCGAGGACAATCGCGCCAACGTCGAGGCGCTGGTGCACATGTCCCCGGCTCTTGCCGAGGCGCTGAGCGTGCAATCGCTCGATGCCGCCGCGCTGGATGGCCGCGCGGGCGTGCGATGCGTCACGCCGGACTACCTGCCGGTCATCGGGCCGATGGCGGACTTCGGGGCGTTCGCGGAGCGCTTCAATGCTCTGCGCCACGACGCGAAACTGAAGGTGGAGGGAGAGGTGCCCTGGCTGTCGGGCTTCTACGTGAACACCGGCCACGGTTCGCGCGGCCTGGTGACAGCCCCGCTGGGCGGGGAGCTCATCGCCAGCCTGGTGGCCGGAGAACCGATGCCGCTGCCCGAGGTCCTCGTGCGGGCGCTGGCACCGGTGCGCTTTGCCGTGCGTTCCCTCACCCGGGGGCGAGGAAACGCGCGGCAAGCTGACCGCCGGAAGGACTCTTGACGCCCGAACTTCGGGCGGGTGGTGCGGACCTTCCTCAGTTGCTGATCGGCGGGAAGTACGGAATCCCGTAGCGCCCGAGGATCTCCTGCACTTTGCCGTCTGCCGTCATGCGGGCGATCCGCTGCTCCAGGAACGAGCGCAGCTCCTTCTCCTTGCCCTGCGTGGCCCAGGTGTTGTTCCACTGCAGGGCGTCCTTGGGCTCGATCGACTCGATCACATGAAGCTTGCGGTCGGGGAAATCGCGTTTCGCGTCGGCCATGCTCGTCGACGGGATCAGCACGACGTCGACAGTACCCTCGTGCATCGCGGCGATCGCGCGGCGCGCCTGGGGGAAGGTCTCGTGCTCGATGTTGTAGCGCGCGAGAATGTTCTCGGTGGGCGTGAAGTACGTGGCGCCCGCGCGGATCTTCGCGCCCTTCAGCTGCTCGAGGGACTTCGAGCGCAGTTCATCCTTGAACGTCGCGAACACGTAGTGCACACCGAACGTGGGCGCCATGAGCTTGAGCTTGGAGCGCTCCAGCACGTCCTCCAGTCCGCCCGTGCCCAGACCCAGGAACACGTCGCACACGCCCTTCTTGATGGTCGTGCGGAAGGCGCGGTTGAGGCCGCCGCGGCTGGCCGTGTTGACCCAGACGAACTGCGCCTCCCAGCCTTCGGATTCGGCGATGGCCTTGAGGAGGTCCACGTCGAAGCCGCGGGCGACGTCGGTGATCTCCGTATAGGGGAAGGCATAGGGGTCGCCGCAGGCGATGATGCGCTTCATGGCACTCACGCGCGTGAGGGCGTCCACGTTCTGAAGCTCCTCCGGAATCGCAGCCGGTGCGATGTCCCGGTGACCGCTCATGTAGCGGGGATCCTTGAACGGGTCGGCCGTGGTGGTCTGGGCCTGCGCCTGGGGCGCCAGTGCCGCGAAGACGGTCGCGAGCGCGGCGGCCACCAGCGGGATACGGAAGGAAACGGCGGAGATCATGGTGACGGGAACCTCGGTGTTATTGGAA
>CAZEDA010000295.1:0-2155 GCA_964510915.1 uncultured Rhodocyclaceae bacterium
CCTACGTGCCCGGCAAGCCGGCCCAGGAACTCGCCCGCGAGATGGGCATGGACGAGGCGGGCATCGTGAAGCTCGCCTCCAACGAGAATCCGCTCGGGCCGAGCCCCAAGGCGCTCGCCGCGATGCGCGCCGCCCTGGAGGACATCACGCGCTATCCGGACGGCAACGGCTTTGACCTCAAGCAGGCGCTGGTGGCGCGCTACGGGGTGGGCATGGGACAGATCGTCCTCGGCAACGGGTCGAACGACGTGCTCGAACTGGTGGCGCGCACCTTCCTCGCGCCCGGGGTCAGCGCCGTGTATTCGAAACATGCCTTCGCCGTGTATCCGTTGTCGGTGCAGTCGGTCGGCGCGACGCACATCGAGACGCCCGCGAAGAACTTCGGTCATGACCTCGCCGCGATGGCGGGGGCGATCCGCGAAGACACACGCATCGTGTTCATCGCCAACCCGAACAATCCGACCGGTACGTTCCTGTCCGGCGCCGATCTCCTCGGGTTCCTTCGTGCGGTTCCGCGTCGCGTCATCGTCGTGCTGGACGAGGCGTATACGGAATACCTGGCCCAGGAAGACCGGTACGACAGCATCCCGTGGCTCGCGGAGTTTCCGAACCTCGTGATCACGCGCACGTTCTCCAAGGCCTACGGTCTGGCGGGACTGCGAGTCGGGTTTGCCCTCGCGCACCCCGATGTCGCCGATCTGATGAATCGCGTGCGTCAGCCCTTCAACGTGAACTCGATCGCACAGGCCGGTGCGGTCGCGTGCCTGGGCGACCTCGAGTACCTGGAGCGCAGCCGCGACATCAACGCCCAGGGCATGCGGCGCATGGTGGAAGGCGTCAGTGCTCTCGGACTCGACCACATTCCGTCGCGGGGCAACTTCTTCTGCGTGAAGGTCGGTGCGGCGCCGCAGGTCTACGCCGACCTCCTGCGTCAGGGCGTGATCGTGCGCCCGGTGGGCGCCTACGCGATGCCGGAATGGCTGCGCGTGAGCATCGGACTCCCCGCGGAGAACGAACGATTCCTGAGTGCGCTGGCGGCCGTGGTTCCGGCCTCGGCGCGGCATCGCTAGCCGGCCGCCCGACGTGCGCTTCGGGTGTGTCGCCGTTCTCGGCGTCGGTCTGATCGGCGGCTCCTGCGCTCTGGCCTGGAAGCGGGCCGCGTGCGTCGACCGCGTGATCGGCGTGGGACGCAGCCGTCCCAACCTGGACCGCGCGATCGAGCTCGGCGTGATCGACAGCATCGCGCCCAGCGTGGCGGATGCGGTGCGCGAGGCCGATGCGGTCCTCATCACCACGCCCGTCGGCCAGTTCGAGGCCCTGCTGCGTGAAGCGGGTCCTGCCTTGAAGTCGGACGCCTTCATCACGGACGGCGGCAGCACCAAGCAGGATGTGGTGGCGGCGGCCCGTTCGGCGCTGGGCGACCGGTTTCCGCGGTTCGTCCCGGCGCACCCGATTGCGGGGGCCGAGCGATCCGGCGTCGAGGCCGCGCGGGTGGACCTGTTCGTCGATCGGAACGTCGTGCTTACCCCGCTCGCCGAGACGGCGCCGGATGCGGTGGATCGCGCTACCGCGCTCTGGCTTGCCACCGGCGCGCGCCTGTCGCGTCTGAGCCCGGGCGAGCACGATGAAGTCTTCGCGGCGGTGAGCCATCTTCCCCACGCGCTCGCCTTTGCCCTGGTGGACATGATCGCCAGCTGTCCCGACGGCGAGCGGCTGTTCGGCTACGCGGCCGGAGGCTTCCGGGATTTCACCCGCATCGCCTCCAGCTCGCCGGAAATGTGGCGGGACATCTGCGTGGCCAATCGCGATGCGCTCCTGCGCCGGATCGACGACTACCAGAACGCCCTGACGGGACTGCGCACGCTGGTGGAAGCCGGCGACGCCGCCGGCCTCGAAGCCCTCTTCACCCGGGCACGCGATGCGCGCGACGCCTGGCTGCGGTCTCGGGAGGACCGATGAGCACCCGCACCTTTCCGCCGCATCTCGACCTTCCTCCGCTGGCCGGCATGCGCGGTACCGTCCGATTGCCGGGCTCCAAGAGCATCTCCAATCGCACGCTGCTGCTCGCCGCGCTCGCCGAGGGCGAGACCGAGATCCGCGATCTGCTCGATTCCGATGACACCCGGCGGATGCTGGACGCGCTCGCGGTCCTTGG
>CAZEDA010000295.1:2255-4873 GCA_964510915.1 uncultured Rhodocyclaceae bacterium
ATCTGCTCGATTCCGATGACACCCGGCGGATGCTGGACGCGCTCGCGGTCCTTGGTGTGGAGGTGAAAGGTGACGCAGCCTCGGGTGTGGTCCGCGTGAACGGCTGCGGCGGACGTTTTCCGAACGGCGAAGGCAAGCTCTTCCTCGGCAACGCGGGCACCGCGTTCCGGCCGCTCACGGCCGCGCTTGCCGTGGCGGGCGGACGCTTCGAGCTCTCCGGCGTTCCCCGGATGCACGAGCGCCCCATCGGCGATCTCGTCACGGCATTGAACGCGATGGGCGCCGGTATCGAATACCTCGGGACACCCGGGTTTCCGCCGCTGCGTCTGACGGGCGGAGCGGTGAAGGTCTCCGGCCCGGTCCGGGTGCGAGGCGATGTCTCCAGCCAGTTCCTGACCGCGCTTCTGCTTGCCCTCCCGATGACCGGCGAGGGCGCATTGGTGGAAGTCGAGGGCGAACTCATCTCCAAGCCCTACATCGACATCACGCTCAATCTGATGGAGCGCTTCGGCGTCGCGGTCGAGCGCGACGGCTGGGCCTCGTTCCGGATTCCGCCCGCGACCCGCTACAAGACGCCCGGCGTGATCGCCGTGGAGGGGGATGCCTCGGGCGCCTCCTACTTCCTGGCGGCGGGCGGCATCGGCGGCGGACCGGTGCGGGTGGAAGGGGTCGGCGAGCGCAGCATCCAGGGCGACGTCCGGTTCGCCGATGCTCTGGAATCCCTCGGGATCCAGGTGGCGCGGGGCGACAACTGGATCGAGGCCCGGGCGCCCGCTGACGGTCGCATCCGTGCCTTCGACCTCGACCTCAACCACATCCCGGACGCGGCCATGACGCTCGCGGTCGTGGCCCTGTTTGCGGACGGCCCGTGCCGCCTCGCGAACATCGCGAGCTGGCGGGTGAAGGAAACCGACCGCATCGCGGCGATGGCCGCCGAACTCCGAAAGGTCGGCGCGGGAGTGGAGGAGGGCGACGATTTCCTGGTCGTCACGCCGCCGGCGCGGTGGCAGGGGGCGGCCATCGAGACCTACGACGATCACCGGATGGCGATGTGCCTGTCGCTTGCCACTCGCGGTGGGGTGCCCCTTCGTATCCTCGACCCCGGCTGCGTCGCCAAGACCTTCCCGGAGTATTTCGAAGCGCTGGCGAGCGTGAGCCAGCCGGAGGCGGTCCCGGTGGTGGCCATCGACGGCCCTGGCGCGTCCGGCAAGGGCACCGTCGCCCGGATGGTGGCCGACGCCCTGGGATTCCGGTACCTCGACAGCGGGTCCATCTACCGGGTGGCGGCGCTCGCCGCGATCCGTAACGGCGTGGCCCTGGACGAGGAGTCCGAGATCGCGGCCCTGGGCGCGCATCTCGACGTGGTGTGTGAAGGCGAATCCGTCCTCCTGTCCGGCGAGGACGTTTCCGACGCCATCCGGACCGAGGAAGTCTCGCAGGCGGCCTCGCGGATCGCGGCTCTGCCCGCGCTGCGCGAGGCCCTCATGTGGCGCCAGCGGGCCTTCCTGGGACGCCCGGGTCTGGTGGCCGAGGGGCGCGACATGGGCTCTGTCGTGTTCCCGCAGGCCGCGCTCAAGGTCTATCTCACGGCGAGCGTGGAGGAGCGCGCGGCCCGCCGCCATAAACAGTTGATAGAAAAAGGAATGCGTGCTAGCCTTGCCGGCCTTTTGCAGGACCTGTCCGAACGTGACGAGCGCGACCGCCGTCGGTCGGTGGCCCCGCTGGGAAAGGCGGAGGGCGCCCGGGAACTCGATTCCACGGGGCTCAGCCCGCAAGCGGCGTGTGAACGAATCGTTGGCTGGTTTCGCGAGCAGGTCTGCCGATAACGTAGTCTGGGTGGTGACGCCGCATCCCGAGCACACTCCGGATGGGCTCCAGCCCGGGCAATTTTTTTCAACTCCCCAGATCGGGCGCAGCCGGTCCGATCGCTTCAATCCTCAATCAACCTAACTCATGACTACTTCAACCCAACCTTCCGCATCCCCCGTCGAAAACTTCGCCGCCCTCTTCGAGGAAAGTCTGTCGCGCCAGGAAATGCGCGCAGGAGAGGTGATCACGGCCGAAGTCGTACGCGTGGATGCGAACCACGTCGTCGTCAACGCGGGACTCAAGTCCGAGAGCTTCATTCCCATCGAGGAGTTCCGCAACGATCGTGGCGAGGTTGAGGCAAAGGCCGGCGATTTCGTGTCGGTCGCCATCGAAGCCCTGGAAGACGGCTATGGCGAGACCCGCCTGTCCCGCGACAAGGCCAAGCGCCTCGCCGCCTGGACGCAGCTGGAGCAGGCCCTGGAGGCCGGCTCGCTGGTGCAGGGCCTCATCACCGGCAAGGTGAAGGGCGGTCTCACCGTCATGATCAACGGCATCCGCGCGTTCCTGCCGGGCTCGCTGGTCGACACCCGTCCGGTCAAGGACACCACGCCCTACGAGGGCAAGCAGCTCGAGTTCAAGGTCATCAAGCTCGACCGCAAGCGCAACAACGTGGTCGTGTCGCGTCGCGCCGTCGTCGAGGCCAACCAGGGTGAAGAGCGCCAGAAGCTCCTCGAGACCCTGCAGGAAGGCGCGGTGGTCAAGGGCATCGTCAAGAACATCACCGACTACGGCGCGTTCGTGGACCTCGG
>CAZEDA010000296.1:0-4871 GCA_964510915.1 uncultured Rhodocyclaceae bacterium
CGCGATCCCACGCGGAGCATCGTCACCCTCCGGGGCGAGGATGGCGTCGTGCCGCCGTACTTTTCGGACACGCCGACCGTGCTGTCCCGGAACAACTTCTACGTGCACCTCCACCTCGCAGCGGCGCTTTTGCGCAGCACCGGGCTGTCGGAGTTCGTGATGTCGCCGCTCCTCAACGTGAGCGACCTGCGGCGATTCCAGCTCTGGGACGAGCAGAACGCGGCCCAGGTGTCCCAGGCGCCGCCGACGCGCTGAGCATGGAGCCTCTCTCGCCCGGCCTGTTCCTCGCGGCGCTCATCGCCGGCGCGGTGAGCGGCGGCACAGGCTTTGGCGCGGGCCTCATCTTCGCGCTGCTGCTCGCGACCGGGGCCTCGTTTCTCGATTCCCTCGCCATCGTGAAGCTGCAGGCGATGACCTGTGACTTCGCTGCAGTGGCCGCCTTCGCCCGGACCGGGCAACTCGTGCAGGGCTTCGCTGCGCGGACGCTGGTGCTGGGGGCGGCGGGTGCCGCGCTCGGTGCGGCGGCGCTGGCCGGCGTGTCCTCGCCCGCCGCCATGTTCGTCGCCGGCGCGATCGCGCTGGGCGCGATCCTGACCGCGCGCACGCTGTTCGTCGCGAAGGCCGGAACGAAATCGGGTGCCGACGCAGGCGCTTTCGCGCTCGGCGCCTATCTGGCGGTCTGGGGGTTCGGTACCGGCTCCGTGCTTGCCGCGCAACGCATGGCGCATTCCGGACGGTCGTACGTGGCGGCGATCGCCGATGCCCGGGCGTTCGGGGCTGCGGGCAACGCCGCCGCCTTTGCCGTGCTGGCGTGTGCGCTACCGGTCGCGTGGTCGGCGGCGCTGCCGGTGCTGGCGGGTCATCTGCTGGGTACTTTCGGCGCCACCCATTTGCTTGGGCGCTGGGACGCGCTGAGAGCCGCGCGCCGTCTCACTGCCGCCCGTCGCGAATCGATCTGACCGCGACGGGCGCGGCGGTGCGAACTTCCGCACCACCGCGTTGCGGCGTGCTCAGTCGGAACCGAGCAGCTGCATCAGCGAGCAGGTGTCCCAGCGGCGACCGCCGCGACCTTCCACCTGCGAATAGAACTGGTCGATGATGGCCGTGACCGGAAGACGCGCGCCGTTGCGGTGAGCCTCGTCCAGACAGATGCCCAGATCCTTGCGCATCCATTCGACGGCGAAGCCGAAGCCGTCGAACTTCATGTCGTTCATCGCCTTCCAGCGGTTTTCCATCTGCCACGACTGCGCCGCGCCCTTCGAGATCACGGAGATCACCTTCTCCAGGTCGAGGCCGGAGCGCTTGCCGAAGGCGAGGCCTTCGGACAGTCCCTGCAGCAGACCGGCGATCACGATCTGGTTCACCATCTTCGTGAGCTGGCCGGCGCCCGGGCCGCCGATCAGCACGCAGCCCTTCGCGTAGACATCGAGGATCGGCTTCGCACGGTCGAAATCCGCCGTCTCGCCGCCGCACATGATGCCGAGCTGACCGTTGACCGCGCCGGCCTGACCGCCGGAGACCGGGGCGTCCACGAACCCGATACCCTGGGCGGCGCACTTTTCGTGGAGTTCACGCGCCAGCAGGGCGGACGCGGTCGTGTGATCCACCAGCAGGGCGCCGGACTTCAGGCCCGCCAGCGCGCCGTCGTCGCCGTACACCACCGAACGCACATCGTTGTCGTTGCCGACGCACATGGCCACGAGATCGCAGCCTTCCGCCGCGGCGCGAGGCGTGGCGGCCGACTTGCCACCGTACTCCGCCACCCACTGGGCCGCCTTGGCCGGGGAACGGTTGTAGACCGTCACTTCGTGGCCGCCCTTGCGGACGAGATGACCGGCCATCGGGTAGCCCATGACTCCCAGACCCAGGAACGCGACTCGCATGATGTTCTTCCCCTGTGACGTCGAATGAGTCGCGCATGGTCGGTGGCGCGACCGGCGGTGTCAACCCGGGGAGAGGGCGTTCAGGTCGAGGCGCGCAGCTCGCTCGCGGCTCTGGCGGCGGCGCGGATGGCGTCCCAGTCGCCGGCGGCGACGCGATCCTTCGGGAGCATCCACGAGCCGCCCACGCACAGCACGTTGGGGATCGCGAGGTACGAACCTGCGTTGCCGGGCGTGACGCCGCCGGTCGGGCAGAAGCGCACGTCCGGAATCACCGAAGCGAGGGAGGAGAGGAACTTCGCGCCGCCCGAGGCTTCCGCCGGAAAGAACTTCAGGTAACGGTAGCCGTGCTCCCGGAGGAACATCACTTCGGAGACAGTGGCCGCGCCGGGCAGCAGCGGAACGGCGTGGCCCCGCGCGGCTTCGAGGAGTTGCGGCGTGGCGCCGGGCGACACGGCGAACTGCGCGCCGGCTTTTCCCGCGGCGTCCAGCTGGCTGCGGTCGAGCACGGTGCCGACGCCGACCACGGCATCGGTCACCTCCGATGCGATGGCACGGAGCGCCTCCAGCGCCACCGGCGTGCGCAGGGTGATCTCGAGAACGTGGAGTCCGCCGTCGACCAGGGCCCGCGCGAGCGGCACGGCCTGCGCGAGTGAGTCGATCACGATCACGGGGACGACGGGGCCGCGCTTCAGGATGGCGGCGATGCGGTCGGCGGATGCGCTCATGGCGTCGGATCCTGGAGCAGCGAGAAGATGGAGGCGCCGGTATCGGCAGTGCCGACCACGGCCCGGAATGGCGCGAACAGTTCGCGCCCGACACCCAGGTCCGCGCGGACGGTCGGCGCGGCGGGTTCGCGGGCGGCGAGTTCTGCAGGCGGGACGAGCACTTCGAGGCGTCCCGTCGTGCCGTCCACCCGCACCCTATCACCGTCGCGCACGCGGCCGATCGCGCCGCCGGCCAGTGCCTCCGGTGTGACATGAATGGCGCCGGGCACCTTGCCTGACGCGCCGGAGAGTCGCCCGTCGGTAACCAGAGCCACGCGCAATCCCCGATCCTGCAGCGCGGACAGCGGCGGCATCAGCTTGTGCAGTTCCGGCATGCCGTTGGCTCTCGGCCCCTGGAAGCGCACGACCACCACCACGTCGCGATCGAATTCGCCGGCCTTGAACGCGCGCTGCACGCCCTCCTGCGAGTCGAAGACACGGGCCGGCGCTTCGACGAAGTGGCGGTCGGCCGGCACGGCGGAGGTCTTCATCACGGCCTGACCCAGCGAGCCGCGAAGCACCCGCAGGCCGCCGGTCGGATGGAACGGATTGTCGAGATCGCGAAGCACGTTGGTGTCGCCGCTGCGTGTGGCGGCGGGCTCCCATCGCACACCGCCGTCGCCGTCGAGGCGGGGTTCGACGAGATAGCCGGCAAGACCGGTTCCCCATGCGGTCGTGACGTCCTCGTGCAGCAGACCGCCGCGCAGCAGTTCGCCGATGAGGAAGCCCATGCCGCCCGCCGCGTGGAAGTGATTCACGTCGGCCTTGCCGTTCGGGTAGATGCGGCAGAGCAGGGGCACGACCTCGGCGATGTCGGCGAGATCGTCCCACGTGATGTGGATGCCGCCCGCCGCGGCCATCGCGACGAGATGCAGCGTGTGATTCGTCGAACCGCCGGTGGCGTGCAGGCCGACGATGCCGTTGACGATGGCCCGCTCGTCGATGACGGTGCCGAGCGGAGTGCGCGAAGGCCCCGCGGCTGCGAGCTGCGCGACGCGCTGCGTGGTGATGCGCACGATGGCATCGCGCAGCGGCGTGCCCGGATTCACGAACGTGCTCCCCGGCGGATGCAGACCGAGGATCTCCATCAGCATCTGGTTCGTGTTCGCGGTGCCGTAGAACGTGCACGTGCCGGGCCCGTGATAGGACGCCGCCTCCGCTTCGAGCAGGGCATCGCGACCGACCTTGCCCTCCGCGTGGAGCTGGCGGATGCGTGACTTCTCGTCGTTCGACAGCCCGGAGGTCATGGGGCCCGCCGGCAGGAACATCGAAGGCAGGTGGCCGAACCGCAGTGCACCGATCACGAGGCCCGGCACGATCTTGTCGCACACCCCCAGAAACAGCGCCGCATCGAAGGTGCGGTGGGACAGCGCCACGGCCGTCGACAGCGCGATCACTTCCCGCGAGAACAGCGACAGCTCCATGCCCGGCTCGCCTTGCGTCACGCCGTCACACATCGCGGGCACGCCACCGGCCACCTGCGCCGTGGCACCCACTTCACGCGCTGCTGCGCGGATGAGTTCCGGAAAGCGCTCGAACGGCTGATGCGCCGAGAGCATGTCGTTGTAGGCCGTGACGATGCCCAGGTTCGGCCCCGTGCCCGATCGGAGCGCCGCCTTGTCCTCGGGGCCGCAGGCCGCGAAACCGTGAGCCTGGTTCGCGCAGCCGAGCGTATGCCGCTCCGGCTGCGTGAGTGCGGCGGCCTGGATCATTTCGAGATAGCGGCCGCGCGGACCGCGGCTTCGCTCGATGATGCGGCTGGTGACTTCGGCGATGCGGGGATGGACGGCCATGGGGGAACCTCAGGAGGGATGCAGCAGGTCGGAACTGGCGTGGTTCGACGCCATGTCCTCGTGCCAGGTGCGACCGTCGCGTTCGATGAGCGCCACGGCAGCGGAAGGACCCCAGGTGCCCGAAGCGTAAGGCTTGGGCGGTTCCTCGGTTTCGCGGGCGAGTTCCAGGATCGGGTCGATCCAGGCCCACGCGGCCTCCACCTCGTCGCGGCGCATGAACAGGGTCTGGTCGCCGCGAACCACGTCCATGATGAGCCTTTCGTAGGCATCCGGGTTGCGCACACCGAAGGCTTCCTGGAAGCTCATGTCCAGAGGCACCTGCTTGAGTCGCATGCCGCCCGGTCCCGGGTCCTTGATCATGAGCCAGAGCTTCACGCCTTCGTCGGGCTGGAGCCGGATGACGAGATGGTTGGCGTGGATGGTGCCCGCCC
>CAZEDA010000297.1:0-1922 GCA_964510915.1 uncultured Rhodocyclaceae bacterium
AGTCGAGGATCGTGAGCGTCGTGAGGCCGAGGAAGTCGAACTTGACCAGGCCCGCGGCCTCGACGTCGTCCTTGTCGAACTGCGACACGACGCTCTCCGAGCCCTGCGCGCTGTAGAGCGGGCAGAAGTCCGTGAGCTTGCCCGGCGCGATCAGCACGCCGCCGGCGTGCATGCCTACATTGCGCGTCATGCCTTCGAGCTGCTCGGCGAGCGCGAGCAGCTCGCGCGTCTCCTCCTCGGTCTCCTCGCGCTCCTTCAGGCGCGGCTCCATTTCGCGCGCCATCGCGAGCGTGATCAGCTTGCCCGGCTGGAAGGGGATCAGCTTCGCCAGCTCGTCGGTCCGGTTGTAGTTCCACTCCATCACGCGGCCCACGTCGCGCACCACGGCCTTGGCCGCCATGGTGCCGAACGTGGCGATCTGCGAGACGGACTCGGCGCCGTACTTGCGGCGCACGTAGTCGATGACGCGGTCGCGGCCGTCCTGGCAGAAGTCGACGTCGAAGTCGGGCATCGACACCCGCTCCGGATTGAGGAAGCGCTCGAACAGCAGGTCGTAGCGCAGCGGATCGAGATCCGTGATGCCCAGCGCGTACGCGACCAGGGAGCCCGCGCCGGAACCGCGTCCCGGCCCCACCGGCACGCCGTTGTTCTTGGCCCAGTTGATGAAGTCCGCGACGATGAGGAAGTAGCCCGGAAACCCCATCTGAATGATCGTTCGGATCTCGAACTCCAGCCGTTCCACGTAGGTCGGCGCCTGAGCGGCCCGTTCGGCGTCGTCCGGAAACAACGCGGCAAGACGCTGCTCGAGGCCTGCGTGCGCCTGCGCACGCAGGAACTCGTCGAGACCCTGACCCTCGGGGGTCGGGAACAGCGGCAGCTTGCTCTTGCCCAGTTCGAGCGTGAGGTTGCAGCGCTTCGCGATCTCCACCGTGTTGGCGAGGGCCACCGGCAGGTCCGCGAACAGCGCCGCCATTTCGTCCTGGGTCTTGAGGTACTGCTCCTCGGTAAAGCGCCGCGGCCGGCGCTGGTCGGAAAGCACATGGCTCTCGGCGATGCACACGCGAGCCTCGTGGGCCAGGAACTGCTCGCGATCGAGAAACTGGACTGGGTGAGTCGCTACGGGCGGCAGTCGCACCGTGGAGGCCACGTGCAGGAGCCCGGCTTCGGCCGCGGCGGCGTCCGGCGTGCCCGCCCGCTGCAGCTCGATGTAGTACCGCGACGGGAACAGTGCCGCCCATTCGGTCGCGAGTTCGACCGCGCGCGGCAGATTGCCGGCGATCACGGCCTGGGCAACGTCCCCGGCGGGCCCGCCCGAGAGCGCGATGAGCCCCGCCGTGCCTTCCTCCCGGAACCAGGCGCGCGACAGTTCGGCGCGCGACCGGTGCTGATTCTCGATGAACGCCCTGGACAGCCACCGGCACAGGCGCAGGTAGCCTTCGCGGTTCTGCACGAGAAGGAGGATCCGGAAAGGCTTGTCGGGATCGTCCTCGTTCTCCAGCCAGCAGTCGGCGCCGAGGATCGGCTTCAGACCCTTGCCGCGCGCCGCCTGATAGAACTTGACCGCGCCGAACAGATTGCCGAGGTCCGTGAGCGCGATGGCTCCCATGCCATCGGCGCGCGCGCGGGCAACCGCGTCGTCGACCCGGACGATGCCGTCGACGACGGAGTACTCGCTGTGCAGCCGCAGATGGATGTAGCGGGGATCTTGCATGGGTGAGGAATGACAGGCCTGTGGACGGGCGCGCCGGTCGGGGAAGACCGCGCGCCATGTCCGGGATTCTATCGCGCGGCGAGTGAACGCCGGGGCCGTCCGAACCGTCTATGCTGTGAGTCATTCGCGTCCATCGAGGCCGATCATGCGTTCTGCAAAGCTGTTCATGGGGTTGTTCCTGGTGGCTGGCGCCCTGGCGTCCGCCGGGGAG
>CAZEDA010000297.1:2022-4847 GCA_964510915.1 uncultured Rhodocyclaceae bacterium
CGCATCGCGGACCTCGAACGCGCCGTGGAGAATGCCCGCAAGGAGCTCGAAGCCGCGCAGCGGGAGCGCATCAACACTCGCTGAGGCGCAAACGCGCGGCCGTAAGGGAGCCGGTCGCTATAATCGACCGGCTCCATGATCTCCTCCCCAGCTCCCCCACCTCCCGCGTCGAACATCCCAGGCCAGCAGTCGCCTGAACGGATGCCATGAGCGCATCCACGGAGAAGCGACGCGCGGCCGTCGCAATGGTGGCGCTGTCGCTCATCTGGGGTTACGCGTGGGTCACGGCCAAGATCGGGCTCAATCATTCCGGCGCCTTCGACTTCGCGGCGCTGCGTGTGCTGGTCGGCGTGCTGACCCTCGGGGTTGCCATGCTGTGGGCCGGCCGGTCACTCCGCCCGACGCACATCCGTTCCGCCCTCTTCCTGGGGTGCATCCAGACGGGCGCCTTTCTCATCTTCAATACCTGGGCGCTGGCAGGCAGCGATCCGGGCAAGACCTCCATCCTCACCTTCACGATGCCGTTCTGGGTGCTCCTGTTCGCCTGGCCGTTGCTCGGCGAGCGCATCGTCGGGTGGCAGTGGGTGGCGGTCGCCCTCGCACTCGCCGGACTGGCCGCGATCCTCGAGCCGTGGGAGATGCAGACCGCCATCGTCCCCAAGCTCCTCGCCGTCGCGGCCGGGGCCTGCTGGGCGATCGGCGTCGTCGTCGCGAAGCGCCTGCACAACCGCGAGCAGATGGACGCGCTGCAGTTCACTTTCTGGCAGATGCTGATCGGTCTGGTGCCCATCACCGTCGTGGCGCTGCTGGTGCCCCAGCGCTCGATGGACTGGGGCTGGCCTCTCGTTTCCGCCCTGCTGTTCAGCGGCGTGATCGCAACGGGACTGGGCTGGTTCCTGTGGCTCTACGTGCTGCACCGGCTCCCGGCAGGCACGACCAGCCTCTCGTCCCTCGCCATTCCGGTGATCGCTCTCGTCTCTTCGGCCATCCAGCTCGGCGAGCGCCTGCATCTGGCGGAGTTCGTCGGCATGGTGATGATCGGCGCCGCGCTGGCGCTCAACTCCTGGGACACCGGACGCCGCCAGCGCGCGCTGGAACCGACGATGGGCCAGGAATGAACCTCCTTTCCGCAAGGTCCCCATGAAGCCCTCCGTCTCGCACTTCCTCCCTGTCCGCGGTCTGCGCTACCACGTGAGGACCTGGGGGAATCCCTCGGCGACGCCACTCATCCTCCTGCACGGCTGGATGGATGTGTCCGCCTCGTTCCAGTTTCTCGTGGACGCGATGGCGCAGGACCGATACGTCGTCGCACCGGACTGGCGCGGATTCGGTCTCAGCGAGTGGGCGCCCGACGGTTACTGGTTCGCGGACTACTTCGCGGATCTCGATGCGCTGCTCGATCACTTCTCTCCGGGCCGTCCGGCCACGGTGCTGGGCCACAGCATGGGCGGCAACGTCCTCGGTCTGTACGCGGGCATCCGTCCGGAGCGGATCGGCAGGATGATGCTCGCGGAGGGCTTCGGCCTGAAACCGACGACACCGGATCAGGCGCCCGATCGCTACGGCCGATGGCTGGACCAGCTGCGCTCGAACGAGGGCTTCCGGGCGTACTCGTCGCTGGCCGACGTGGCGGCGCGGCTGCGCAAGACCAACCCGAGACTCCCGGAGGACAAGGCGCGATTCCTCGCGCCGCACTGGTCGATGACCCGTGCCGACGGCACGCTGGTTCCGGCGGCGGATCCGCGACACCGGCATGTGCATCCGGTGCTGTACCGTCAGGAGGAAGCGCTGGCGTGCTGGTCACGGGCCACCGCACCGGCACTGTGGATCTGGGGCGGGGACCCCGAGTGGATGAAGCAGTTCGCAGGCGATGACGCCGCGGACTGGGCCCGTCGGCGCGCCGCTTTCCGCTCGATGCGCGAGTGTACAATTCCGGGCTCCGGTCACATGCTCCATCACGACCAGCCGGAACTGCTCGCCCGGGAAGTCGAAGCGTTTCTCGCCGAGTCCTGACCCGGCCTCCTGCACCGCTCACCATCAACGTCCACACACGCCCTCGCCATGACCACGCGCTTTCGTTTCGTTTCCGCCCTCGCCTTCCTGTTCGCTCTGGGCGTGCTTCAGACCACTCCCGCCATGGCCCAGACGAAACCGGCCGCGGCTGCCGCCGAGAAGTTCGGCATGACCGAAGCGCGCGCGGCCGTGATGGCCCTGCCCGAGGTCAAGGTGTGGGAGGAACAGCGCCGCGCCGAGGCCGCCAAGGCCGAGGGTGGTCAGCCGCCCGGCGGCATCCTCACGAGCCAGCGCCCCTTGAAGGGCGTCAAGCACTGGGCGGTCACCCTGTACAACAATCCGCAGGTCGAAGCGAAGAAGTGGGCCGTGTTCCTGGTCCGCGCGAAGGACGGCAAGATCTTCGTCGAAGCCGAGTCCGGCAAGGTCATCACGCTCGAGGACTGGCGCAAGACCCGACCGGCTGTCTGAACGAGGTCCGAAGTCCCTGCGCGCCTGCACGCATCGCGTGACGGGCGCGGCGTGCTGACGTTATCATCGTCGCCTGCCGGATCTCCTCCGGCCATAAGACGATAATCGATTCAGAAGCGGGATCGGCGTGCTCGAACGTGGGAGACGCGCGCACGATCCGGGGGAACTGTTTCCATGATGGAGCTAGTGCGGCTGGCGTTGCGCCGGCCGTACACCATCGCTGTTCTGTCGCTGCTCGTGCTCCTCCTCGGTGTGCTGGCAGCGTCACGGATGGTGGTCGACTTCTTTCCGAAGATCGACATCCCGGTCGTGTTCGTCGGCTGGAACTACCCCGGCCTCTCCGC
>CAZEDA010000298.1:0-2121 GCA_964510915.1 uncultured Rhodocyclaceae bacterium
AGCCCCATGCAGCACAGGAACAACACCAGCGCATTGAGGCTGTGCCAGAGGAAGTGCGTCCCCCACGGAAAGCTCTCGCAGACCGCGAGGTCGATGGAGCGGAAGGTCACCGCCACGAGAAACACGCCGAGCGCGAGTGACAGGTGCCGCGCGCCGTTGCGGCCGAGTCGCAGCGTCCAGCCTGCGACGCCCGCCAGTCCGAGAATCGCCGGCAGATAGAGGACGGAGCCGTTCCAGGTATCGGGCGGGACGACCTTGCCGATGCCCACGGATACCACCACGAAGACCAGTCCGCCGGCGGCGCCGAGTCCGTTGCCCGTTCCTGCCACTCGCACCAGCCAGCGCTGGAAGAACACCAGGATGAAGAGCGCGATGAACACCTTGTCGAGCACGCTCGTGGGCTTTGTCGCGGCCATGTGGAAGATGAGGCTGCCGACGCCTACGGCCGCGACCAGCGCCGTCAGCAGCCAGTCATCGCGCCGAGCGTTCCGTTCGCGGGAAAGGGATCGTGCGAGGACGACAGCAGCGACCAGGAACAGCAGGTTCGTGGCCGCGTTGAGCGGCTCGCCGAGCCAGCCGGGGGCCAGCCTTTCGCAGTAGAGATCGATGTAGCCGTCAGGCACCGGAGGGGCCGGTGGTCGCCGTCAGGATCAGGTTGCCCATGGCGTCGCGCTGCGCATGGAACCCGGGGTCCACGACGATCGTGGTGTCGAGCTGCTCCACGATGGCCGGACCTTCGAACTGCGCGTAGGCCGGGAGCGCCTCGCGGCGGTAGACCGGTGTGTCGTGCCACTGGCCATCGAACCAGACGGGACGGTGTGTACGGATCGCGGCGCTCACGGACGTTGCTTCGCGGATCGGGCTCAGGAGTTCCAGCGGCAGGGGGCGACGGCGGCCGATCACGGCGGCGTGGAGGTTGACGAGCACGGCACGGATTTCCGGCAGTGCCACGCCGAATCGCTGGTGGTAGGCCGCTTCGAAGGCCTCGCGGATCCACGCCGTAGACACGGCCGGGTTGTCGAGCGGGATGGTCAGCAGGTGACTCTGGCCCTGGAACTGGAGGTCGGCCTCGAACACGGTGTCCACGCTTTCCACCGCAACGCCTTCGCGCTCCAGGGTGGCGCGACCTTCTGCCACCTGCTCGCCGAGCACGCGGCTCACGAGCCCGTCGGGCAGATCCGTCAGAGGCAGGTTCACCGTGCGCACGTAGTCGTGGCGAAGGTCGGCCACCGCGCATCCGAGCGCATTGGTGAGGCCCGGCCGGGCGGGGATGAGCACCCGGGGGATCCCGAGTTCCCGGGCAAGGGCACAGGCGTGCAGCGGCCCCGCGCCACCGAAGGCGAAGAGGGCGAAATCGCGCGGATCGTGGCCTCGCGCCAGGCTCACCATGCGGATCGCGCCGGCCATGCGGTCGTTGGCCACGCGGATGATGGCGCCGGCTGCTGCATCGGTGTCGATGCCGAGGGGCCAGCCGAGGGTGCGCGCGATGATCTCGCGCACTTCGTCCAGACCCACCTGCCGGTCGACCGCAAGAAGCCGGTCGGGATCCAGCCGGCCGAGCAGCAGGTTGGCGTCCGTGATGGTGGGCTCGGTGCCGCCCCGCCCGTAGCAGATGGGCCCGGGCCGGGCGCCCGCGCTGCGCGGGCCGATCTGCAGAAGCCCCGCGTCGTCGATCCAGGCAATGGAACCGCCGCCCGCGCCGATGGAGTGGACGTCCACCATGGGTACGTGGATCGGCATCGCGTACTCGAGTTCCAGTTCGCTCGACAGCCGCGGCAGCCCGCCTTCGATGAGCGCGACATCGCTGGAGGTGCCGCCCATGTCATAGGTGATGAGCCGCTCGATGCCCGCCGCGCGGCCCGTGACCGCAGCGGCGATCACGCCCGAGGCCGGGCCCGACATCACCGAGCTCACTGCAAACTCGTGGGCGATCGCCGCCGAGGCAGTGCCGCCGTTGCCTTGCATGACCAGCAGTTCCCGCGCGAAGCCGCCGGCCGCCAGGCCCTCCCGCAGTCGCGCGAGGTAACGGTGGAGGACAGGCTGGACGGCCGCGTTCACGGCAGCGGCCACGCCCCGCTCGTACTCCCGGTACTCGGACAGGATGGCGTGACCCAGAGTCAC
>CAZEDA010000298.1:2221-4840 GCA_964510915.1 uncultured Rhodocyclaceae bacterium
CGGGTCGTGATCAGGCCGACCTTGGGCAGCTTGCGTTCGAGCAGGGCATTGGTGGTGGCGGTCGTGCCATGGATGATGGCGTCCAGATCGCGCAGCGCCAGTCCGCCGCGTTCCAGTGCCGCGAGGACCCCGTGCGCCTGATTTTCGGGCGTCGTGGGTACTTTGGCGATACGGACCTCGCCCGAGGTCTCGTCGAACAACACCAGATCGGTGAATGTGCCACCGACGTCGATCCCCGCGATTCTCATGAAAACGTCGTCCGCTTGTGGTCCCGGAGGGTATTTCCCGCGGGTCGGAGTGTAAGGACTCCCGACCCGTTCCGGGACCCTTTGTTGGTGGTCCGCGGCGTCCCGAAAAAGATGTTGCGGCGGTCCTTGCCAATCGGCGAAAAAGTGCGGAAACTGCCACTCAGTCAGGTTTCGCGGGAAAAAAAACCCTTACCGCGTGTCCTGACCCGTGCAGTGGTATCGGCAGTATCTGGAGACCTGAAAAAATGAAAACGCGCCTGCTTGGCTGGCTGGTCGCGCTCGCATCCGTGGCTTGGGCCCCGATGGCGAGTGCCTATTCTCTGTTCCTCACTGCCGATCCCTCGGCCGTGGCTCCCGGCGGCCAGATCCGCATCGGCGTGGGCGTGGACGATGCCGCGTCGCTGTCGTCCTTCCAGTTTTCTCTCCAGTTCGATGCGGCGGTCGTCCAGCCTGGGTCGCCGACATTCAGCACCACGGGCACCCTCATCGATCCGGCGGGCAGCAATCTCGCCGATGCCTCGTTTCCGTTCACCGTGGATGTGACACCGTCCGTCGGTCTGATCGACGTGTTCGCGGAATCGCTCGAAGGCCTGAAGTCCACCACGGGTTCCGGTGTGCTCCTGTATCTGCTGTTCGATGTGCCGAGCACGGCGAGCGCGCCCGGCACCGCCGATTTCATCGTCGGCGATACGCTGCTCGGCTTCAATCTCGCCGACCCCGACAGTTCGGCAGTTCCCGATGTGTCCGACGCACGGGCCACGGTGTCCATCAGGACAACGGGCAACCCGGTGCCGGAACCTGCGGGAATCGCGCTTGGCGCGCTTGCGTTGGCCCTCGCGGCCGGCGCCCGGCGACGCCGGGTCGTCACCCCCTGATTCGACTGTGCGATGGCCCGCGGAATGCGGGCCATCGCGTTTGATCACAAGTCCGAGACCCGCCTTTTCAGGCGATAAAAGAGTCCGGACCGGCCTGCCTGGCAGGCTGATGCAGCACAAGGCGTCCGGGGGCGCCGTTCCGTAATCAGGGCGACTCCTGGACGGCCACTTGCGCCGGAGTCGCTCATGTCGAAGTCTTCCCGCCGTCCTCTCTCCCGCGTGGCCGCGAGCCTCGAGTCCCTGTGGCCCGGCCGTCGGCACGCTGCACCTGGCACCCGCACACGACACTGGACCGATCGTCTCGGCTGGGTCGCGCCGCCCTTCCGTCGCAAGGCGATGCTCGAGGCCCTCGAGCCCCGCCTGCTGATGGCCGCCGACGCCGTCATCGCCGGGTCCCTCGATGCGCCCGGGGAGACCGACCGCTACGACTTCACGCTCGACGGCGACCGGTTCGTCTACTTCGATTCGCTTACCAACAACAGCAACATCCGCTGGACTCTCGACGGACCGCGCGGACGCGTCGTCTCCGACCGCACCTTCAGCGGGTCCGACTCGTTCGAGGTCGCCGACGGCAGCCAGCTGCTGAATCTCGCGGCGGGCGACTACCGCATCACCGTCGATGCCACCAACGACGTCACCGGGGACTACGCCTTCCGGCTCCTGGACCCCTCCGACGCGGAGACGCTGACGCCCGGCGTTCCGACCGTCGCCACCCTCGAGACCGGGCGCGAGACAGCGCTGTTCAGCTTCACGGCCAGCGCAGGCGACCGCTACTACTTCGACAACCTCGGCGTCGAGCGCGGCAATCCGTCGTGGCGGCTCTTCGATCCGCTCGGGCGCCAGGTGTGGTCGGCCGGCGCACAGACAGACATCGATGTCGTGTCGCTCGGCGCGTCCGGGCGGTATCTGCTGTTCGTCGAAGGCCGCGTGTCGCAGCCCGGTGCAAACACCATCCGCTTCAACGTGCAGCCCGTGAGCGACGACACCGTCGCACTTGCTTTGGGACAGCGCGTCGAAGGCGCCATCGCCCACGCGGGGCAACGCGATCTCTACACGTTCTCGCTCGCCTCGGCCGCGAACGTCGTGTTCGACACGCTGGCGGATACCGGGCTGCGCTGGCAGTTGTGGAAGGGCGCTGCGCTGCTGGTCGACAACCGCAGCTTCAACAACGCCGACAGCGCGGATTTCTCCGGCAATCCGGTGTTCGCACTCGGCCAAGGCGACTACACCTTCGTCGTGGATCCGTCGGGCGAAGGCCTGGGAGCCTACGCCTTCCGCCTGCTCGATCTCGCTGCGGCAGCCCAGACCGTCGGCACGGGAGCGAGCGTGGTCGCCGCGCTCGACGCGGGCAACGAGACGCGGGTGTTCAAGGTCGCGGCGCAAGCCGGCGACCGCCTCGTGTTCGATGCGTTGTCCACCTCGGGCACCAACGGCCAGTGGCGTGCGATCACGCCATGGGGCGAGCAGATCTTCCAGACAGGCTTTACCCAGGACGG
>CAZEDA010000299.1:0-4840 GCA_964510915.1 uncultured Rhodocyclaceae bacterium
AGTGATAGGGCTCCACGATCATGAGCGTCTGCTTGTCGACCGTCCGATAGTCGAAGGGACCGATGTTGCGTGTCTCTCCCTGGAGCTTGCCGCAATCCTCGTCGATATCGAGCGCCTGCTGCGCTCCGGCCTTGCCGGCGGCAAGAACCAGAACCGCGACGAACACGCCTGCATTGAAGAGCTTCATGACACCTCTTGGTTCGCCAATACGTTGACCCTTGGAACACTGCTGCCGCCGGTGGGTTCAGCCGCAGTTCCTTCGTGCTCTGCCAGTGCCCGCAACAAGGCAGCGATCCGTTCCTGCACCGGAAGACCGTAGTTGCGCTTCAGGTACAGGAACACCAGCATATAAAGCGGCATGAGACGCCGGAAGGTCTCGAACGGGATCTTCAAGCCGCTGCAAGCTTCGCGCAGAAAGCCCTCGAGATCGCGGGGGAGCATTCCCGCCGGCGACACGAGGTCGCGGATGGCCTCCGGCCGCATGGCGGTGATCGTGAGGTATAGCGAGCAGAGATCCAGCCCCGCCAGCTTCACCTTGCCGAAGTCCTCCCAGTCGAAGATCACGAGACCGCCAGCAGCATAGGCCAGATTGTTCACGCAGAAATCGCCATGCTGCGGAATCTGACCAATCCCTTCCAGATCCTCGCTGCCGAACCGGTCCAGCCAGAACGCGGCGAGGTCCTCGAACGCCGTGTCGACGAAGCCCTCGGAAAGCTCCCGCAGGAGATCCTCCGCCACGTCACCGACGGGTGTCTTTCTTTGCCCCTGGGTCCGGAAATACTGCTGGAGCTGATCCAGGATGACCCGCGAATGCCGATGCCGGAAGAACTCGTCCCCCGAGAACACGCTGTGGCGGACCCCTTCGGACACCATCACGCTCCAGCCCTCCTGCGAAAAGTACGCCAACGTTCGCGGGACGAAAAGCGGATACAGCGTGCGCGCCTCGGTCAGGGCTTCGAACTCCGGACGCACGTCGATGAACTCGGAAGCCTTGATCTGGAAGAAGTCACCGCGGGGACCATACGCGCTGATGGCGATGGACTCGCCCACCGTCAGGTTGATGAAGTAGTGCAGATCATCGTCGCGGGCGATCAGGCCATGGTCGGCGAGGGACTGGACGATGCGGTCTAGCACGGCTTTCGCCCCCAGAAGAACACGGACTTCTCGAGGTGGACCGAAAGGCGCATTTCGACGACCAGCCAGCGCATCAGGAAGCCGATGGTCGAGAGCGAGCCCCGGCTCGCCTGCAGTTCTCTGCGGAACACGAGGCGCGCGACCCCGCCTTCCACGTCTACCAGCCGGAGCGGGGAATCCGCCTCCGGCAGCAGACTGAATACCTTTACGTCGTCGAGCCCGAAGTCACGGAGCATCCTGCGTGCCGACAGGGTCGAGATCCGCCCCCCCGCTGCCGCACCACCCTTCAGGCTTGCCCGCAGATGGCGCGGGCTGGTCGCATTGTCGAATGTTCCGGCGACAACGCCTCCGGGGGAAAGCACGCGCAGCACTTCGGACATGAAGTCTTGGCCGAGCGACATGCGATGCGCCCTGCTGGCGCCGGCGAGCAGGGCGTCGAGCGTCCCGTGAAGGATGACGCGGTCGAAGTCTCCGCCGGAGAAAGGCAAGGGGCCTTCCGCAGGGACGAACGGAATGCCACCCTGCCCTTCGTGACTGTGTGCGGAGGGAGGAGGCGAATCGACGACGAGGCCACAGGTCACACCGCCGCGTGCCCGCCAGCGGTCATCGATGATCGGCAGCGGTGTCCCGGCTCCGATGTGGAGGGTCCGATCACGCGCCGGGCCCGAGGGGATCCGGTACAGCGCCCGGATCCGGTCAATGTCCTTGTCGTAGGGTTTGCTGGGCGGTTCGTGCCGCACGACTCTGGACGACAGTCAGCCTGTCTTCTTGGCGATGATGACGGCGTCCGGCGCCCACGGCGTGAACGCAGGGCTCGAGAACATCGACTCGAGTCGCCGTGCACCGGGCGTGCCGTAGCGGGCGGAGTTCATGATCTTGGAGCGGTACATCCAGAACCCGATCGGACGAGTGCTCACGATGGACAGGCCGTGGGACTGGAGCAGCGTCTTGAGCTTGTCGAAGGAAAGATCGAGGTCATGCGAAAGTCCCGTCAGACTTCCGAGCATCGTCGCCAGTGACTTGGGGTTGCGGTGACTGTTGATGACCAGATATCCGCCCGGCTCGAGCATACCCGACAGTGCACGGAGCACCGCTTCGCGAAGTTCATGCTGAGCATTGCCGAAGAACCGGAATGAAGTGATCAGCGAGAACTTGCCGAGTTCCGCGCCGCCGCCTTGCGTGAGGTCGGCCTGGACGAACGTGACCGTCGGGCACTTGCGCCGCGCCTGCTCGAGCATGCTCGGAGAGATGTCGACCCCCACGGCAGCCTTCGCGAACGGCGCCACGGTCTGCGTGATCCGGGCAGTGCCGCAGGCGAAATCGAGATAGCGCGGCACCTGGCCGGGGAACAGTCTTGGGATCGCTTCCTTGAGATAGTCGCGCTCGAAGTCCGCCATGTACGCGTCGAAAGGCGTCTCCGAGAGAATCGCGTCGTAGGTGGCACCGCGTGCCACGTGGCTGTCCCGATAGTCTGCTGACTGGTCGACGGTGGTCTGTTTCTCGTTCATGGATACGGTCTTTCGGCGAAGAGGGGCTGGATCGCCCATGGCGGCGTCATCCGCCTTCGCGGCCGGTCATGGCAGATCGGCGTACGCAGGTGGAGACAGGCCCTGGGCGGAAGGGACAATCCGAATGGAGCATGGGAAGCAAGACATACACCAGTGATCCGGCAAATCGGCGCCAGGGAAGGTCCGCGCGGGTTGCGCGGACCCCCCCTAGCCACCCGACCTCCCGAGACGGCTTCGCACCTGACCGACCAGGGAGGTTTCGAACCCCGCCGGGCGTCCTGCGAGAAGCCACAACGCCATGAGCACTGCCGCATACAGCACGGCGCCGAGCAGAATCTTGCAGCAGAGGACCACGACGAGAGGCCAGGCCTCACCGAACGGCAGCGACAGCACGCAGGCCGCCATGGTCCCCGCCGCCACGAGCGGACGCCATAGCGCGCTGGCGAGTTGCCGATAGCTGATGCAATCGCTCCGGACCGCGAGGTAGGCCATCAGCATCATCATGGTGGCGCTCGTGAGGGCGCGGGTGGCCGCTGCGCCTTCAATGCCATAGCGCTGAGTGGCGAACCAGATGAGGGGTATCAGCACAGTGAGCTCCGCCCAGTTCTGCAGGGCAGACAGACGCGTGCGACCTCGCACCCACAAAGGCACTTCGAGCACCAGGATGAGCGAAGAGAAGCCGCCGTAGAGTGCCAGCCATTGCACGAGGGGAATGGCGTCCACCCACTTGGCGCCGAGAATCAGCCTGACCGCCTCCGGTGCGACCGACATCAATCCGAAGCTCATCGCGAGGCAGATCGCGGCGACCGCCGAGAAGCCGCTCAGCACCCCGGCCCGGAACTGTTCCGGCTTGTCGCCGAGCTTGGCCAGCACGGGATACATGGCCCGACGCATGGGCATCACAAGCTCGCTCGTGGGCATGGTCGAGATTTCGTTCGCCACGTGGTAATTGCCCATGGCCGTCGTGCCCACGAGCCCGCCCACGACGATGGCATCGGTCTTCTGGTTGAGGAACGAGCCGATCTGCGAAATCATCAGCCACTGCGAGAACGACCAGATCTGCCGGACGGCGGCAAGCGAGAATCGCGGGCGGTAGGGATGCATCCGGTAACTCACCAGGACGCCGATGATGGCGCTGGAGAGCATACCCACGACGAGAGCCCAGTAGTTACGGAGCAGAAGTGCTGCCGCCACCGTGAACGCGAAATTGATGAGCTTCGTGTAGAGCGAGAAGCGGAACTCCTTTGCGAAGTCCAGTTCCTTGCGGAATGCGACCACGCCGATGTTCTGGAAGCCGCCGATCGCGGCGCGCAGCGCGCAGAACTGGACGATGCCGGTGACGCGCGGCTCGCGAAAGTACCCGGCTGCCAGAGGCGCGATGATCAGCAGCAGCACCCCGAGAATCAGTCCCTGGATGATCTGGATCGTCCAGGCCGTATCGAAGTGCTCGCGGCTGTCCGAGTCGGCGCGCATGAGCGCGAGATCGACACCCGCGTACGCGATGGTCTCCAGCAGCCCCACCGCGATGAGCGCCATCGCGACCACTCCGAAGTCCTCCGGGACCAGAAGACGCGCGAGGATGATGGTGCTGGTGAGCCCGATCAGACGCATGGCCCACCGGGCGCCGATCATCCAGACGGACCCATGCAAGAGGGATTTGCCTGTGCTGGTCACTGCGGGTTCGCTCCACGGAGCTGGTCACGCAGACATCCGAAAGCACGAGCCGCGAGGTCGGGAACACCGGCAGACGGGTTCACGGTTCTGTCCGTCCGGTCGGGGTGGAAAGTCGGGTCCGCTCGGGCCCGGGATTCAACGGGGTCGGACGCCGGCGATGGCGCTGCTGCTGCCGCGGCTGGTGCCCGTGATCCGGCCGTAGATGTCCTGATAGCGGGAGACGCTGTTTGCCCAGGTCCTCTCGTGCTCGACGAAGGCGCGTGCGGTGGTACGCATGGTGTCCAGACGTTCCCGGTCGAACGACAGCATCTCGAGCACCTTCGCGATCAGGGCATCGACGTCGCCTGCCTTGAACAGCAATCCGGTCACGCCATCGCGGATGAGTTCCTTGTGACCGCCCACATCGGATGCGACCAGCACCTTGCCCTGGGCCATCGCCTCGAGCGGCTTCAGCGGCGTGACGAGTTCGGTGAGCACCATCGAGTGTCTGGGATACACGAGAACGTCGATCAGGTCGTAGTAGC
>CAZEDA010000300.1:0-4833 GCA_964510915.1 uncultured Rhodocyclaceae bacterium
CTTTCGAGCGCCGCTCGGGCGTCCGCTTCCGCCGGGACGGCGTGCTGTTCGATGTGCTGGAGCCGCCGCGCGCGCTGCACGCGGCCCTGGTCTCGCGCATCAAGATCATGGCGCAGCTCGACATCGCCGAGAAGCGACTGCCGCAGGACGGCCGCATCGGACTCGACGTCGGCGGACGCAGTGTCGATGTGCGCGTGTCCACCCTGCCGACGGGCCACGGCGAGCGCGTTGTGCTCCGTCTCCTCGAAAAGGATGCCGCGCGCCTCGACCTCGCCGCGCTGGGCATGGCGGAGGACACGCTCGCGACCTTTGCGGAACTCGTGAACCAGCCCCACGGCCTCGTGCTCGTCACCGGACCGACCGGCTCCGGCAAGACCACCACGCTCTACAGCGCCCTGCGCCGCATCGACACCACCCGGCGCAACGTGATGACCGTGGAGGATCCCATCGAGTACGACCTCGAGGGCATCGGCCAGACCCAGGTGAACGCGCGCATCGACATGACATTCGCACGGGCACTCCGCGCGATCCTCCGTCAGGACCCCGACGTAGTCATGGTGGGCGAGATCCGCGATCGCGAGACCGCCGAGACCGCGGTGCAGGCGAGCCTCACCGGTCACCTCGTCCTCGCGACCCTCCACACCAACGATGCGGCGAGCGCCGTGACACGGCTGGGCGACATGGGTGTGGAGCCTTTCCTCATCGCCTCCAGTCTGCTTGGCGTGCTCGCGCAGCGGCTCGTACGCTGTCTGTGCCCCGTCTGCGCGCCGACGGAGCCGATGCGCGATCCGCTGGTGTCGCCCGCGGGCTGCGAAGCCTGTCATCAGAGCGGCTATCGCGGCCGCGTCGGGGTGTACGAACTCATGCGGGTCGATGCCGAACTGCGGGCGCTCATCCACGATCGCGCCGCCGAGCACGATCTGCGATCGAGCGCCACGGCACGCGGCCTGCGGTCCATGCGGCTCGACGGCGAGCGGTGGGTGAACGCGCGCCGCACGTCCATGCAGGAACTGATGCGGGCAACGACCGCATGAACACGTTCCCGCACGCCGGCCACGGGACACCCGGAACCCGCTGAATGGGCGCGTTCCGATTCGAAGCCGTCGATCCGCGCGGCGGTACCGAACGCGGTGTGCTGCAGGCCGACAGTGCCAAGCTCGCGCGCGGTGCACTCCGCGCCCGCGGACTCGCGCCGGTCGTGGTGGAGGAAATGGGAGACGGCCGCACCGACGGGACTCGCGCGTCGCGGCGCGCCCTGCCCTCGTCGGAGATCGCGCTCGTCACCCGGCAACTCGCGGTGCTGCTCGAAGCGGCAGTGCCGGTCGAACAGGCGCTGTCCGCTCTGCTGGATCAGCTCGAACACGCGAGAACGCGCGAAGTCATCGCCCAGGTACGTGCGGCCGTGCTGGAGGGACGCTCTCTCGAAAAGGCACTGGAACCGTTTCCGCAGAGCTTCCCGGATGTGTACCGCGCTCTCGTCGCCGCCGGGGAGGAATCCGGTGAACTCGGGCCGGTGCTCGATCGTCTTGCGGAGCACCTCGAAACCCGCCAGGCGCTGCGCTCGAAGCTCCTCGGCGCGTTCCTCTACCCCGCCGTGCTTTCCGTGGTGGCCGTTGCGGCCATCGTTCTGGTCATGGTCTACGTGGTACCGCAGGTCACGCGAGTCTTCGAAGGCGCGCATCAGCAGCTGCCGTGGATCACCCGGATGCTGATCGGCGCCAGCGAACTTCTCCGCGACCACGGCCTCACCCTGATGGTGATCGGGGCATCGGGTGTCTGGCTGGCCCGACGCCGGCTCGCCATCCCCGAAGTGCGTCGCCGCTGGGACGAGCGGCTGCTGCGCGCACCACTGTTCGGCCGGATCCTCGTCACGGCGGACATCGCGCGCTTTTCCGCCGCGCTGTCGATTCTCGCCGGCGGCGGCGTCCCGATGCTTCGTGCCCTGCGCGCCGCCCGGGCCGCGGTCGCGAGCCCGACTCTCGGCGCCGCGGTCGAAAAGGCCACACGACAAGTGCAGGAAGGCGCGTCGCTCAGTCGCGCCCTCGCTGCGCAGAAGTGCTTCCCTCCCCTGTTCCTCCAGCTGGTTGCCAGCGGCGAGGCCACGGGGCGCCTGCCGGCGCTGCTGGACCGTGCGGCCCGCCAGCAAAGGCTCGAACTCGACCGGCGAGTAGGGATTCTCGCCACCCTCCTGGAGCCTGTTCTCATCCTCACGATGGGTGTCGCAATACTTTGCATCGTCGTTGCGATCTTCCTGCCGATGATCGAGGCCAATTCGCTGATCCGCTGATCGTCCGTCTGAGGTATCGTTTGGCGCGGCTTGCAGCCCCCCTGGGGCGCGAATCATGCTTCCGCAGCGGAACCGGCCTTGGCCGGACAAAAATAGTCGGAGACCTCGATGGAACAGGCTTGGAGCGGGCGGCTGTTGGCTGCCGCATTGATGGGTGCCGTGCTCACCGGTTGTGGCGGCGGCGGAGGTGGCGGTGGTGGCGGCGCAGTGGCGCCCGCGGGCGGGCTCATCCGCCCGAATGAAGGTACGCCGGTCTCGGCGGCCGCACTCTCGACACCGCAGGTCACAGCGAATACCAATGCGGATCTCGTGGACACGCTCGTGGCTGCGCTGGCCTTCCCGCTGTATCCGCTGCGCTCGACGGCGATCGCCGAAGGCGTCCGATCCCAGGCGGCGAACGGCGCGGTGACGATGACCTACCGCAGCACCACCGGCCCCCGCAGTTTCACCTTCGCACAGAACGAATTCACCAGTTCCGATGCCGAGGGCTTCATCGCCGAGAAGGGCACGACGACGCTCTACTCCGAGTTCTGGGCGGATGCGACGCAGGCCTGGCGCCTCAACTACTCCCGCCTCGGCACGTTCTTCTACGAGGATGCCGGCAACTCGCAGGTGTCGCTGTTCTACTACGGCGCCGAGACCCCCGCCGCCCAGATGCCCGTCAGTGCCGCCCCCAATCTCGGCACGGCCCAGTACGACGGCAAGACATCGGGCTACGTGTTCGGCGCGAACCCCGGGACGCTGTCCGGCGACGTCCGTCTCCTGGTCAACTTCGCCACCGATCGTTTCACCGGCGTCTTCACGAATCTGACGACGGAACCGGCCACCGGCCCTTCGCAGCCCCTCGGCGTGAGCTTCGTCGTCGACACCACCAACGATGACGCCCGGGTGACGCGCGAAGCCATCGGTGCGCGCATCGCCGGCAGCATCGCCGCGGTGAACGACACGACCAATGCGCGGATCAGCTGCTGCGGCAACGTGGTGGGTCGCTTCTTCGGGCCCGCCGCCAACGAACTCTCCGGCGGCTGGCTCTACGACGTGAACGATCTGTCGATTCGCGCGGTGTTCGGCACCACCCGGGACACCAGCCAGAATCTCAACCCCGGCGCCATCTTCGCGACGAGCACGACCCAGCGCGTGGGTTCCGCGCCCGACACGTCATTCCCGATGTACTCGCTGAACGCCATCGACGGCATCCGCCGGCAGAACGCGTCCGGCCTTGCACTCACCTACAGTGACGCGGGCTTCCCCGTGAACCTCGCCTTCACGAACGCCAACATCTCGAGCGCGGGCGGCATCACCACCGCGACGACGACCGGTGCCACGTGGCGCGAGATCACCCAGGTTGACAGTACCAACGGCGCCCTCGCGTACGCCCGCTTCGGCCACCTCAACGCCACAGCCGCCACGTCGCCGAAGGATCGCTTCTACTCCTTCGGTTACGAGACTCCGGTCGCGTCGATCCCGACGCTCGGCAGTGCGGAGTACTACGGCCAGACGATCGGCACGCTCACCAACGGCACGACTGTCGAAGCGCTGGCGGGACTCGTCAATCTGTCGGTCAATTTCGTGGAAGGCAGCGTCGCCGGCCGGATCTCGACCCTCACCGTGACCAACGGCGCTGGTGCCACAAGGCCCTTCGGGCACGTCGCCATGATCGACGGCGAACTGTTCGAAGCCAACGGCAACGGGTCGCACTTCACAGCCGCGCTGAACCGCACCACGCAGAACGGACGACTCACCGGGCGCTTCTACGGCCCCGCGGTGGAGGAAGTCGCCGGCGCCTGGACCATGACCGTCACGGACGGCACCGCGCAGGGCGTCTTCGGTGCCCGCACGGGCGCCGCCACCCACCCGTCCGGCGCGCCCGCCCTCGCGCCCTGGGTGAACAGCACCGGCACGTCGTTCCTGTCGACCGACACCCTGGTCGTGGCGACCTTCGCAAATACCAACGCCGTGCCGACGTTCACGCTGCCGACCAACACGTCGACGACACTGCGGCCCCTCGCCGACGGCGGCATCACCTGGAACAACGGCGCTCTCCAGGCCTCCCTCCCGGGCGATGCCTTCGACACGAGAACGGTCCCGTTCACGACGAACCATCCGAACACGCAGATCCGTCAGGTCGCCGACGAGGATGACTTCGCGATGACGATCGGCGGCGCCGGTTTCCTGTCGTACGCGCGCTTCGGCTACTGGGAAGACAGCACCCAGGATCGCCTGCAGCCGCGCATCGGCTTCTTTGCGAGCGGCCGCGAAACGCCCTCCGGCGCGATGCCGACATCGGGCACCGCGACCTTCGTGGGATCCAGCGCCGGCATGGCGCTCACGCCGGACGGCTTCGCGCGGATCGACGGCGCCCTTACGCTGCGAGCGAACTTCGGCCTGCGAACGGTCGACGGCGAAATCACCGGGATGCGTGCGGAATTCCTCGCGAGAACCAATCCGAGTGCTCCCGCGCCGACGCTGCCCTTCGCGATGGTGCAGTTGTATGCCGCCACGATCGTCGGCAACGGCTTCACGGGTTCGGCAGGCGCCCTGTCGCC
>CAZEDA010000301.1:0-4825 GCA_964510915.1 uncultured Rhodocyclaceae bacterium
GGATGAAGCGTCTCCTCATCGCGGTCCTTTTCGCGCTCGCGTATTCGCAAGCCGCACACAGCTTCGAACCCTTCAAGATCCAGGACATCCGCGTCGAGGGTATCCAGCGTACCGAGGCCGGGACGATCTTCGGCTATCTGCCGGTGAAGGTCGGCGACGAGATGACGCCCGAGAAGGCGACCTCGTCGGTCAAGCTGCTCTTCGGCACCGGCTTCTTCAAGGACGTGCAGATCGAGCAGGACGGCAACGTCCTGGTGGTGATCGTGCAGGAGCGTCCCGCGATCTCCGCGATCGACGTGCGCGGCTCCAAGGAATTCGACAAGAAGAAGCTGCTCGAAATCTTCCGGGCGGTGGGCCTGCAGGAAGGCCGCATCTTCGACCAGTCGATCCTGGAGCGTGCCAAGCAGGACCTGAAGAACCAGTACATCTCCCGCGGCAAGTACGCGGTCGATGTGCAGACCACGGTGAATCCGCTCGAGCGCAACCGGGTCGGCATCAACTTCAACATCGTCGAAGGCTCCATCGCCAAGATCCGCGCGATCAACATCGTGGGCAACCGCGTGTTCCGCGACAAGGACCTGCTGGACCTCATGGTGCTGCGCACCCCGGGCGCCATGACGTGGTACACCCGCAACGACCAGTACTCGCGCCAGAAACTCGCCGCCGACCTCGAAACGCTCCGGTCCTTCTACCTGAACCAGGGCTACCTCGAGTTCACCATCGACTCGACCCAGGTCGCGCTGAGCCCCGACAAGAAGGACGTCTTCATCACGGTCAACGTGTCCGAAGGCGAGAAGTACACCGTCACCGACGTGAAGCTCGCCGGTGACCTCCTCGTGCCCGAGGCGGAACTGCGCTCGCTCTTCCGCCTGAATCCCGGCGAAGTCTTCAACCGCGAGAAGCTGACCGAAACCAGCAAGCTCATCAGCGACCGCCTCGGCAACGACGGTTACGCCTTCGCCCAGGTGAATCCGGTTCCGGACATCGACCGTGCGAAGCGCCAAGTGTCCTTCACGATGTTCGTGGATCCGGGCCGTCGCGTGTATGTGCGCCGCATCAATATCGCCGGCAACACCACGACCCGCGACGAAGTCATCCGCCGCGAGTTCCGGCAGATGGAGGGTGCCTGGTACTCCCAGGAGAAGCTCAACCGCTCCAAGGTGCGGGTCGACCGACTGGGCTACTTCTCGGAAGTGAACCTCGAGACCCCGGCCGTGCAGAGCGTGCCGGACCAGGTCGACGTCAACATGTCGGTGAAGGAGCGCCCCACCGGCAGCATCAGCCTGGGCGCGGGCGTCTCCAGCATCGAGCGGCTGATCCTCTCGGCGAACATCAGCCAGCAGAATGCGTTCGGCACGGGCAACGCCCTGTCCCTCGGCATCCAGACCGGCCGGATCAACCGGGTGATCAACCTGTCGTACACGAATCCTTACTGGACGGACGACGGCGTCAGCCGCGGTTTCGACTTCTACTCGCGGCGGTTCAACCCTTCCGTGCTGCGGCTGGCCACGTACGCGACGAATACCGATGGCGCGGGTGTCCGCTTCGGCATTCCGGTGTCGGAGCTCGACACCATCAACATGGGTCTGTCGGTCGAATCCACCGACATCGAGATCTTCAGCGCGACGCCGCAGCGGTTCCGGGACTTCGTAAGCCAGTACGGATCGGTCAACGTCGGCATCATCGGCACCCTCGGGTTCTCGCGGGACGGCCGGGACAACACCATCACCCCGACGTCCGGTCCGTTCCAGCGCGTGCAGACGGAAGTCGCCGTCCCGGGCGGAGACCTCCGCTACTACCGCCTCACGTACAACGGTCAGCGCTACTGGCCCATCAGCCGCAACAGCACCCTCCAGATCGGCGCTACCGTCGGCTATGCCAACGGATACTCGGGCAATCCGTTGCCGTTCTACAAGAACTTCTACGCGGGCGGCGTGAACAGCGTCCGGGGCTTCTTCACCTTCGGCATCGGTCCGCGGGACGAATTCGGCCTCGCCATCGGCGCCAACAAGCAGCTGCTCGGCAACGTGGAGTACTACTTCCCGTTCCCCGGCGCCGACAAGGACCGGAGCCTGCGGCTGTCGTGGTTCGTGGACGCCGGTATGGTGGATAATAGTTACAACTTCGCGGAACTTCGCTATTCCACGGGCGTTTCGCTGAACTGGTTCTCTCCGGTGGGGCCGCTGAAGCTCAGCTTCGGCATCCCGCTCAAGAAGGAACCGACAGATCGATTGCAGCGCATCCAGTTCACGCTCGGCACGATCTTCTAGCCGTCAGCCGGCGGCCGGGCCAACCCGCAGGAACAACCCATGACCAGACCAGTCTCGAAGAAACTCCTTTCGCTCATCGCCGGCGCGTGCTTCCTGGCGAATGCAGGGTGGGCCGTCGCCAATGACGCGATCAAGATGGGTTTCGTGAGCATCGAGCGCATCCTCCGCGAAGCCGCCCCTGCGAAGAAGGCCCTGCAGAAGCTCGAAAAGGAATTCGCAGCCCGCGATGCCGAGCTGCAGAAGCTCACCAAGCAGGCGAAGGATCTCCAGACGGTCCTCGAGAAGGACGCCATGACCATGAGCGAGTCCGACCGCCGCAACAAGGAAGGCGATCTCGCGCGGGTCAACCGCGACCTGCAGCGCATGCAGCGCGAGTTCCGCGAGGACCTCAACATGCGCAAGAACGAGGAACTCGCCCAGGTGATCGAGCGCGCCAACAAGGTCGTGCAGCAGATCGCCGAGCAGGAAAAGTACGACCTCATCCTGCAGGAAGCCGTGTTCCGCAGCCCCCGCATCGACATCACCGACAAGGTCATCAAGGCCCTCGGAGACAAGTAATCGCCGACGGCGCCCCCACCGGATCGACGACGGTGACCTCCGACTTCGCCGCGCAGGTTTCCCATGGCTGATTCCGGTCAGGCGCCCGTCACGCTCGGGGCGCTCGTCGCCCGCTTCGGCGGCGAAGTCCTGGGTCTGGCCGACATCGCGGTTCGCCAGGTGGCGCCTCTCGACACGGCAGGTCCGGAGGACATTTCCTTCCTGGCCTCGGCCAAGTACCGCAAGCAGCTCGGCACGACACGCGCCGGCGCCGTGATTCTCGGTCCCGATGATCGTGACGCCACCGACCGTCCCCGCATCATCACGCCCAACCCGTATCTGTACCTCGCGCGGGTTTCCACGCTGCTGAATCCCGGGCCGCCGCTCGTGCCAGGCATTCATCCGTCGGCGGTCATCGCGCCGGATGCCACCGTGGCCGCCAGCGCCTCGATCGGCCCCAATGCGGTCGTCGAGGCCGGTGCGTCCGTGGGCGAGCGCACCAGGATCGGTGCCGGCTGCATCGTGGGTCCCGGCGCATCGGTGGGCGCGGATGTCCTCCTGCACCCCAACGTCGTCATCTGCCACGACTGCGTGGTGGGCGATCGCTGTGTGCTGCATCCGGGTGTCGTCATCGGCGGCGACGGCTTCGGCATGGCCGAGGACGGCGGCCGCTGGGTCAAGGTCCCGCAGATCGGTCGCGCAGTCCTCGGGGACGACGTCGAGATCGGCGCCAATACCACCATCGATCGCGGCGCCCTGGGCGACACCGTGCTGGAGGAGGGCGTCAAGCTCGACAACCAGATCCAGGTCGCGCACAACGTCGTGATCGGTGCGCATACCGCGGTCGCCGCGTGCACCGGATTCGCGGGCAGCTCCCGCATCGGCAAGCGCTGCCGCATCGGCGGTGCCGCGATGATTCACGGCCATATCGAAATCTGCGACGGGGCCATCGTCGCGGCGGGCACGATGGTGCGCAAGAGCATCACGACGCCGGGCATCTACGACGGTTTCTTTCCGGCCCTGCCGCACAAGGACTGGATGAAGAACCTCGCGCACTTCAACCGCCTGCACGAGATCGCGGACATCGTGCGTTCGCTGGCATCGCGGGTGGAACAGCTGGAAGGCGCGGCCTCGCCGGGGCGCACGCCCCAGGGCACGGATGCCGGGCCCGCAGCCTCGGGTGACAACAAGGACAACAACGCGTGAACGCCATGGACATCGAACAAATCCTGAGGTGCCTGCCGCATCGGTATCCGCTGCTGCTGGTGGACCGGGTATTGAGCTGTGAACCGGGCAAGACCATCCGCGCCCTCAAGAACGTGTCGGTGAACGAGCCGTTCTTCAACGGACACTTTCCGCACTACAAGGTGATGCCCGGCGTGCTGATCGTGGAGGCCCTGGCCCAGGCGGCGGCAATCCTTTCGTACAAGACCCTCGACCAGCGTCCCGACGAGAATTCCGTGTACTACTTCGTCGGCATCGACGGTGCGCGGTTCAAGAAGCCCGTGGTCCCCGGCGACCAGCTGATTCTCGAAGCCACGCTCACCCGTCAGATCCGCGGCATCTGGAAGTTCTCCGCCCGCGCGGAAGTCGACGGCGCCGTGGCGGCTGAAGCCGAGCTGCTGTGCACCCTCAAAGCCATTCCGAGCGTGGAGGCCCCGTGATCCATCCGACCGCCATCGTCCATCCGGGTGCGAGGCTCGCGGCCGACGTGGAGGTCGGCCCGTATACCGTCATCGGCGAACACGTGGAGATCGGCAGCGGCACCAGCATCGGCGCCCACAGCGTGATCACCGGGCACACGCGCATCGGCTCGGACAACCGCATCTTCCACTTCGCGTCCATCGGCGAGGAGCCGCAGGACAAGAAGTACGCCGGCGAGCCCACGCGTCTGGAGATCGGCGACCGCAACACCATCCGCGAGAACAGCACGATCAACTGCGGCACGGTGCAGGACGGCGGCCTCACCCGCGTGGGCAGCGACAACTGGATCATGGCGTACGTGCACATCGCGCACG
>CAZEDA010000302.1:0-4821 GCA_964510915.1 uncultured Rhodocyclaceae bacterium
GACAGGATGACGTTGCGCACGATCGGATAGATCTGGTGCTGCCAGCGCTTGCCGCTGAACACACCGTAGTGGCCCACGCCGGCCTGCATGTGGTGCTTCTTGCGGTACGGACGAAGACTGGTGCACAGCTCGTGGGCGGCGAGAGTCTGGCCCAGCGCGCAGATGTCGTCCTTTTCGCCTTCCACGGTGAGCAGGGCGGTCCGGCGGATCGCCTTGGGGTCCACGACTTCCCCGTGCCAGCGCATCCGGCCCAGCGGCAAGGCGTGCTCCTGAAACACTTCCCGCACGGTTTCCAGGTAGAACTCGGCGGTCAGGTCGAGCACGGCGAAGTACTCGTCGTAGAAGTTCCGCGTGGCCTCCGCCTTCTCGTGCTCGCCGTCCACCAGCTGCTGGTACAGGTCGGCGTGTGCCTTCACGTGACGTTCGAGATTCATCGACATGAAGGCCGACAGCTGCACGAAGCCGGGATACACGCGGCGTCCGGCGCCCTCGAACCGGGGCGGAACGCTGGCGATCAGGTTGCGTTCGAACCAGCTGATCGGACGGCTGGACGCCAGCTCGTTCACCTTGGTGGGATTGATCCGCGTGTCGATGGGCCCGGCCATGAGCGTGAGGCTGCGCGGCTGGGCCGGGTGATCCTGCTGGGCCATCACCGCAGTGGCGGCGAGCGCCGAGACGCAGGGCTGACATACCGCGAGGAGGTGTGCACCCGGTCCCATGACCTCCAGGAAACGGATGAGGTGGTCCGTGTACTCGTCCAGCCCGAAGTCACCGTGGGCGAGGCTCACGTCCCGCGCGTTGTGCCAGTCGGTGATGTAGACATCGTTCTCGGGCAGCAGTGTCTGCACCGTTCCGCGCAGCAGAGTCGAGAAATGGCCCGAAAGTGGTGCAACGACCAGCACGCGGGGTTGCGCGACCGGGGTGTCCTTGCGGAAGTGGAGCAGGGTGCCGAACGGCGTGACGAGGGCGGATTCCTCGATGACATCCACTTCCTTCCCGTTCACCGAGACGTGCGGGATGCCGAACTCCGGGCGGTGATGCGTGAGGCCCGCCCTTGCGATCAGCTCGTGCGCCGCGGCGAGATTGCGGCCGAATCCCTCTGCGAACGGGGCGCCCCAGGGGGTCTCCAGTGCCGAGAGGTAGGCCGAGGAAGCCGCCCGCACGGGGGCCATGAGGTCCGACAGTGCCTGGTAGGTCAGGTAGATCATCCCGTGTGTTTCCGGTGGCCCGTTCGCGTGTCCCGAGCGGCCGGGCGGCGGTTGCCGCCCGATTCCCAAGCTTGGTCTGTTCCATGCTGTACTCGAACCATGCCCGACCTTCCGAACGCATCGAAACGTCATGCCCCAGGCCACGCTCACCATCAGTAGCAAGAACTATTCGTCCTGGTCCCTCCGGGGCTGGTTGCTGTGCCGGATGGCCGGTCTCGCCTTCACCGAGAAGGTGATGCCGGCCGACGATCCGTCGACGCGTGCCGAGCTGCTGCTGCTCTCGCCGTCGTTCCTCGTCCCCTGTCTGGAACACAACGGCATCCGCGTCTGGGATACCCTCGCCATCGCCGAGTACCTCGCCGAGATCCGTCCCAAGGCGCAGCTTCTGCCCGAAGATCGTGCAGCGCGTGCCCATTGCCGTGCCATCTGCGGCGAGATGCACTCCGGCTTCGCCAATCTCCGCTCCGCGCTGCCCATGAACCTCAAGGCGCGCTATCCGGGCTTCAAGGTGTGGGCGGGAGCGCAGGCCGACATCGACCGCGTGACGGCCATCTGGCGCGAGTGCCTGGAGACCTACGGCGGTCCGTATCTGTTCGGCAGGCTCAGCGTGGCGGATGCGATGTATGCGCCGGTATGCACCCGGTTCCTGACTTACGATGTCCCGCTCGACGCTGCCTGCAGCGCGTATCGTGATCGCATCCTGTCGCTGCCGGACGTGGTCGAGTGGGCCCAGGCCGCGCTCACCGAGCCGGACGAAGTCGAGGAGCTGGACGCGGAGTTCTGAGCGGGCGCGCACGCGCCGACGCTGCACCACGGAAGGGAGGCCACATGAACAATGCACTCGAGACCGCGATTCTCGGCCAGGAGGACGACACCGACCTGCGCGAGGACACGCGCTACCTGGGCCGGCTTCTGGGCGATACGCTGCGCGAACAGGAAGGTGAGGAGATCTTCGAGCTGGTGGAGCAGATCCGCCAGACCGCGATCCAGTTCCGGCGCGGACGCGATGCCGACGCCCAGCGCGTGCTCGACGACATGCTGCGCGGGCTGGATCATGACCGTGCGGTCGTGGTGATCCGCGCGTTCGCGCTCTTCTCCCTGCTCAGCAACATCGTCGAGGACCTCCATCGCAACCGCCAGCGCCGATCGGCGCGCATGGCCGAACCCGGCCGCCCCGAAGCGGGGAGCGTCACGGCCGCACTGGAACTCGTCATCCGTTCGGGAGTGGGACGGGAAGCGCTCAAGGACTTCTTCTCGGGCGCCCTCGTGTCGCCGGTGCTCACCGCGCACCCGACCGAAGTCCAGCGGCGGAGCATCCTGGAGTGCCAGCGCGAGATCAACCGGCTGCTGATTCAGCGCGACCGGATGCAGTTCACGCCCGAGGAAGCCGCCGACAACGAGGAATCCCTGCGTCGCGAAGTGCTTGTGCTCTGGCAGACGCGGCTGCTTCGCACGGTCCGGCTCACCGTGAAGGACGAGATCGAGAACGGGCTCGCCTACTACCGCAGCACGTTCCTGCGTGAGGTCCCGCGGGTGTACGGCGCCATCGAAGCCGTGCTGGGCAGCCGCGAGGATCTCGCCGACATCGGCGTGCCGCCGTTTCTCGTGCCCGGCTCCTGGATCGGCGGCGACCGCGACGGGAATCCGTTCGTCACGGCGGAAGTGATGCTGCATGCCGCGCGGCAGCACTCCATCATGGCGATGAACTACTACCTGGAGACCGTGCAGCAGCTGTTCGGACGCATGAGCCTGTCGAACCTGATCGTCGCGCCGCCGCCGGAGCTCGAAGCCCTCGCGGAGAAATCGCCGGACACCTCCGACTTCCATCTGCACGAGCCCTACCGGCGCGCCTTCGCGCAGATCTACGCGCGCCTCGCGGCGAGCGCCACGGCCCTCGGGCACCCGACCCCGCTGCACCGTCCGCTGGGCGAGCGCGAGCCCTATGCCACCGCCGAGGAATTCATCGGCGATCTGGACGTCGTCATCGCTTCGCTCGAACACCAGGGCTCGCGCCGGCTTGCCCGCGGTGCCGTGGGCGAGCTGCGCAGGGCGGTCGACGTCTTCGGATTCCATCTGTGCCCGCTCGATCTGCGGCAGCACAGCGGCATCCACGAGGCCACCGTCGCCGAGCTGTTCGCCGTCAGCGCGGGGCGTCCCGGCTACGCGGAACTCGACGAGGCCACCAAGATCCAGTGGCTGCTGGACGAACTGGCGACGGCGCGTCCCCTGCGTTCGCCTTACGTCCGCTACAGCGACGAAGCGAAAGGAGAACTGGAGATCTTCGCCGCCGCGTCGGAGATCCATGCTCGCTATGGCGAACGCGCGCTGCAGAACTACATCATCTCCAAGGCCGACAGCGCGAGCGACATGCTGGAGGTCGCGCTGCTGCTGAAGGATGTCGGATTGCTGAAGCCCGGCGAGTCGCCGGAGGTCGCGGTCAACATCGTGCCGCTGTTCGAGACCATCGACGATCTCCGCGCCTGCGCGCGCATCATGGACGCCATCCTGTCGCTGCCGCTCTACCGCAAGCTGGTGGACAGCCGGGGCGGCATCCAGGAGGTGATGCTCGGCTACTCCGACAGCAACAAGGACGGCGGCTATCTCACCGCCAACTGGGAGCTGTACAAGGCCGAGGTGGAACTCGTGCGGGTGTTTGCGCGGCACGGCGTGACCCTGCGGTTCTTCCACGGGCGCGGCGGCACCATCGGTCGTGGCGGCGGGCCCAGCCATCTGGCGATCCTCGCGCAGCCCCCGGGCACGGTGAACGGCCGCATCCGGCTCACGGAGCAGGGCGAGATCATCGCCAGCAAGTACGCGGACCCGGAGATCGGCCGCTACAACCTCGAGACGCTCGTCTCCGCCACGATGGAAGCCACGTTGCTGAAGCGCCCCGGCGCCGATGCGGAGGTGGATGGCTTCCACGAGGTGATGGAGGAACTCAGCCGCCACGCGCTGAAGGCGTACCGGGGACTCGTCTACGAGACACCCGGGTTCGAGAGCTTCTTCTGGCAGGCCACGCCCGTGGGCGAGATGGGCGAACTCTACCTCGGCAGCCGGCCGGCCTCCCGCAAGAAGTCCACGCGCATCGAGGACCTGCGGGCGATCCCGTGGGTGTTCAGCTGGTCACTCGCGCGCATCATGCTGCCCGGCTGGTACGGATTCGGATCGGCCGTGAGTGCCTTCATCGCGAACCATGGCACCGACGGTCTGCTGCGCCTGCAGCGCATGCATCGCGACTGGCCGCTGCTGCAGTCGCTGCTGTCGAACATGGACATGGTGCTGGCGAAGACCGACATGGGGGTGGCGTCGCGCTACGCCGACCTCGTGGAGGACGGTCAGTTGCACGAGCGGGTGTTCGGGCGCATCCACGCCGAGTGGAAGCTCACCATCCGGCATCTGCTCGCGATCACCGGTCAGCCGGGACTGCTGTCTTCCAACCCGTCGCTTGCGCGGAGCATCCGGCAGCGGTTTCCGTACATCGACCCGCTCAACCACCTCCAGGTGTCGCTGCTCAAGCGCTACCGTGGCGGCGAGACGGAAGGGAAGGTGAAGCGCGGCATTCTCATTTCCATCAACGGCATCGCGGCAGGGTTGCGCAACAGCGGCTGACGAC
>CAZEDA010000303.1:0-2334 GCA_964510915.1 uncultured Rhodocyclaceae bacterium
CCAGCCAGGGCGTCGATCGACAGCGCCGCTTCGGCAACGAGATCCCGGTCGGCCCGCCGCATCATGTCCTGGATCATGCCCACCAGACCCAGCTTGGCACCGTCCTCGGGGGAGTAGAGGCGCTCGACGCCGTAGGCGTGAAGTTCCGCCACCTCGGCCGGGACGATCACGCCGCCGCCGCCGCCGAACACCTTGACCGCGCCCGCCCCGCCGGATTTCAGCAGGTCGATCATGTACTTGAAGTATTCCACGTGGCCGCCCTGGTAGGACGAGACGGCGATGCCGTGGGCGTCCTCCTCGATGGCGGCCGTGACGATTTCGCTCACGGACCGGTTGTGCCCGAGGTGGATCACCTCGGCGCCGTTGCTCTGGAGCAGACGTCGGATGATGTTGATGGACGCGTCGTGGCCGTCGAACAGGCTCGCTGCAGTGACGAAACGCAAGCGGTGACGGGTCTGGAAGCCGGCGCCTGCGCCGTGGCTGGAGAGGTCGGTCATGGGATCGCTCGGAAGTTCGGGGAGGGCAGCTGCGCCATCTTAGCGCCGGAGACTGCGGGGACGCATTATCGTTCTACTTCCAGTTGACGTAAACGTCAATTTGGGGGGAGGCCGGCCTCCCACTAGAATCCCGGGCGGGACGACGGCATTTCGCCGGTCCCGCGCGAAAGGGGAGCGCAATGTCCGACCGAGTCGCCGATCCCAGGCTGACCGATGCCGCCGGCACGTGCCACGAGCCCGCCACCGGCGTGGTGCGCATCGTGTCCCTGGTGCCGAGCATCACGGAACTGCTGTTCAGCCTCGGCCTGGAGGACAAGATCGTCGGGCGGACGGGCTTCTGCATCCACCCGAAGGGACCGGTGCGGCGCGTGCCGAAGGTGGGCGGCACCAAGACGGTGGATGTCGCGAAGATCCGCAAGCTGGGCCCGACCCACCTCATCGTCAATATCGACGAGAACCCGCGGCCCGTCGTCGACGAGCTCGCCGAGTTCGTCCCCAACATCCTGGTGACCCATCCGATCGAGCCGGACGACAACCTCAAGCTGTACCGGCTCGTGGGCGGTGTGTTCGGGCGGGAAGGTCGTGCCGAGGAGTTGTGCGAGACCTTCGCCGAGGAACTGGCCCTCACTCGGGAAGCGGGCGCCCGCCTGGAGCGGGAAAACGTCCTGTACCTCATCTGGAAGTCCCCATGGATGTCGGTCGCACGGGACACCTACATTTCGCGAATGCTCTCGCTGGTCGGCTGGGACACGGTGCCCGAGCACGCGCACTCCCGCTATCCGTCGGTGGACTTTACGCCCCAGCTCATGCAGGACATCCGCCACGTGTTCCTGTCCACCGAGCCGTACAGTTTTCGCGAGCGCCACATCGGGGCGGTCCGCGACGAGCTCCCCCCGCAATGCCACCCCGGGATCTCCCTCATCGACGGGGGAATGACCTCCTGGTACGGCAGCCGCGCGATCGAAGGAGTGCGCTATCTGAGGGAGTTGCGCGCCACCCTGTCGGACTGAACGTGCCCCCCGGTTGCAGAATGGCGCCGATCCGGGCACATTCGCTGCATCCGGAAAGGCCTGCCCCGGACCCTCCGGGGGCCGGCCGTCCGAGAATAACTAATGGGGACCTACATGACCGCCTTCACCCGGTGGGGCCTGAGCGCCTTTGCCGCTGCATTCGTCTTCTCTTCCCAAGCGCTTGCCGTTCCTGTCGGCGCTGTCGTCGAAACGATCGACGCCAACCGCTTCTCGCCAGCGTATACGTACACCCTTCCCGGCGGCAGCACCCAGTCGGTCCCGGCCTTCGGCTGGGAGATCCACTACGACCGCGCCTTCGACGGCATCGCCGTGGTCAAGGAAGTCGACATCCTGTTCTCGTTCGTGGACGCCCTGGGGTACGACAGCGCGGCCAAGCTCGCGTGGGCCACCCAGACGGAGCAGGCCATCGAGTCGATCTGGAACGACCAGTTCGTGATCCGGGATCTGGCCAACAACCGGACCTACGACGTGAAGGTCGACGTGAATCCGATCGTCGTGCTGGCGCCCGGCGCGGACCAGACGGTGTCGGTCGAGATCCAGCCGTCGAGCTGCGCTTCCAATCCCGCCAGTCTCGCCTGCCGCGACAGCATGGTCCGCTGGTTCTCGGACGCGAGCGACTCCGTCAAGGCGCACGAATTCGGTCACATGATCGGGCTGTACGACGAGTACCTCGGGGGTGCCGTCGATCGCGCGGTCAACCCGACGCTGTCGAACGACGGCCTGATGGGCCTTGGGGCTCTGCTGACCGACCCGGTGATGTATGCCCGCTACTACCAGCAGCACCTGGACTTCCTGAGCAGCATCCC
>CAZEDA010000303.1:2434-4809 GCA_964510915.1 uncultured Rhodocyclaceae bacterium
TGACCCCGGGCCCGCCTTCGGCGGGCGCCCAGGGCGCTCGCTCCTCGGCGGCCAGCGGCACATAGGGCCCTGCCTTCGCCTCGAAGAACACCGATCCCTGCTCGAACGAGAGCAGCGTATGGAATGTCCCGTGGGGAATGGTCACCCCGATCACATCACCGTCGGCGCGCAGGAACACAGTCTTGGCGACTTCCCCGGCCTCGTCGAACAGCACCAGCCCGAAGCTTCCCCGCAGCACGACGAAGGTTTCGTCCTTCGCGGGATCCAGGTGTCTGTGCGGCGGAACATACGATCCGGGCTCGACGGCGTTCAGCAGTCGCTGACAGGGCGCCGAATCGGCATCGTGGAAGTTGTGGTTCTGCCGCAACCGGGCTCCGCGCCGGGCATCACGGGAAGTGCGATCGAGCAATGCGCTGTCGATCAGGGAGCAGTCGGGCTTTGTCATGGGTGAAAAATGCGCCGGGCTCGGCACGACATTGTCATTGGAGCGGCACTTTACCTGAAGTCCGGCCGTCGCCATGCGGCGACGCGATCCCGACGACGGTCCGCGCAACCGGCGCGGATCCCCTGACTCAGTAGTCGAACACCACGTTCTCGGCGCGCAGCCATTCGCGAAGCGCACGGATGAGCGGCTCCGCCGGCGTGATGCGCCACTGCTCGCCCAGCCGCAGTTCGCAGCGTGCGCGCCCGTTGCGGTAGTCGATCGCGACGGGGCACGGACCGTTGCGATACGGCGCGAGCATGCGTTCGAGCTTGTCGGCGTTGGCCTCGCCGTTCATGCGCAATCGCAGGCCGCGTGCAAATCGCGCACGTGCGCCGGCGATGTCGTAGATCCGCTCCACCGAGATCCGCATGCCGATGCTGCCGTCGCCATCTTCGCCACCGCGACGGAATGCGCGGATCTTGGCTTCCAGCAGCACCACGGCGTCCTCGCGGACGAGATCGCGATACTGATCGAACACCTCGCTGTAGACCGTCATCTCCTGGCTGCCGGTGCCATCGGAAACCATCAGCACGATCATGCGGCCGCTCTGCGTCTTCTGGAACCGCATCGACTCGATCACGCCGCCCAGCATCACGGTACGGCCACCGTCCTCGGACGACTGCGGCGACACGCGTCCCAGCGGCGTGCGGACGACGTTGGCAAACTCGCGGGCGTAGGACGTGAACGGATGTCCGCTCAGATAGAAACCCAGCGACGTCTTCTCGTTCTGCAGAAGCTCGTGTTCCGACCACGCGGCATCGATCAGCGCGGCCGGGGTGACATCCGCCTGGTCGGCGCCGCCGAAGAGGCTGGACTGATTGGCGCTGCGGTGAGCCTGCTCGGCCGCGCCAAGTGCGATTCCGACACTCGCGAACAGGCGCGCACGCGAACGGTCGATGCTGTCGAACGCGCCGGCCTTCACGAGCGATTCGACCACGCGCCGGTTGACGATGCGCGTATCGATCCGGCGGCAGAAATCGAACAGGTCGCGGAAAGCGCCACCGGACTGCCGTGCGGCAAGGATGTTCTCGATCGCGCTCTCGCCCGTGCCCTTGATGGCGCCGAGCCCGTAGCGGATGCGGCCGCGATCGACGGGCACGAAGCGATACTCGCCCGTGTTGACGTCCGGCGGGAGGATGTCGAGCCCGTTGGCGCGCGCGTCCTCGTGCAGCATCTGCACCTTGTCGGTGTCGTCCATCACCGCCGACAGGTTGGCGGCCATGAACGCGCTCGGGTGATGCGCCTTCATGTAGGCCGTGTGGTAGGCGACGAGCGCATACGCGGCGGCGTGCGACTTGTTGAAGCCGTAGCCCGCGAACTTCTCCATGTAGTCGAAGATCTCGTTCGCCTTCTGCGAATCGATGTCCTTCGCCTTGGCGCCTTCCACGAAGATCTCGCGCTGCTTCGCCATCTCCTCGGGCTTCTTCTTGCCCATGGCCCGGCGCAGCAGGTCCGCACCGCCCAGCGAATAGCCCGCGCACACCTGCGCGGCCTGCATCACCTGCTCCTGGTACACCATGATCCCGTAGGTCGGGCGCAGCACCGGCTCCAGCAGCGGATGCAGATACTCGAAGCTGCGGCCGTGCTTGCGGTCGATGAAATCGGGAATCAGGTCCATCGGGCCCGGGCGGTACAGCGCCACCAGCGCGATGATGTCCTCGAAGCGGTCGGGCCGGGCGCGCGTGAGCAGCTCGCGCATGCCGCGTGATTCGAACTGGAACACGGCACTCGTGTTGCCGGTCGCGAACACGCGGTACGCGAGCGGATCATCGAGCGGGAGATCCTCCAGGCGGAAGTTCGCCGACGGATCGAGCTGGCGGATGAAGCGCATCGTCCAGTCGAGGATCGTGAGCGTCGTGAGGCCGAGGAAGTCGAACTTGACCAGGCCCGC
>CAZEDA010000304.1:0-4806 GCA_964510915.1 uncultured Rhodocyclaceae bacterium
GCCGGCGAGTTCGACGCGGCTGCCCTGGTCGTCGCGACCGGAGGCCTGTCGGTGCCGAAGATCGGCGCGAGTCCTTTCGGTTACCGGCTTGCCGAACAGTTCGGCCTCGCCGTGGTGCCCCCGCGCCCCGGGCTGGTGCCGCTGGCCTTCGACGCGGCGGAACTCGCGCGCTTCGGGGATCTGTCCGGCATTTCACTCGAAGCCGTGGTGAGCGCAGACGGGCCGCGCTTCCGCGAGAACCTGCTCTTCACCCATCGGGGCCTGTCCGGGCCGGCGATCCTGCAGGCGTCGTCGTACTGGCAGCCCGGTCAGCCGATCCACGTGGACCTGCTGCCGGACGGGGACGCGCATGCTCTGCTCGCGGAGGCGCGGCAGTCGCGATCGACCCCGGCGTCTGTCCTCTCGGACGTGCTGCCCAAGCGATTCGCGCAACAGTGGTGTGAGGCCATGGGGGCGACGCGCTTCCTGGCGGAACTGCCCGAGAAGACGGTTCGTGCCCTCGCGGACGGGTTGCACGACTGGCAGGTGAAGCCGTCAGGCACGACGGGCTACCAGAAAGCCGAGGTGACGGTCGGCGGCGTCGACACCCGTGGGCTGTCGTCGAAGACCATGGAATCCACGGCGGTGCCGGGGCTCTACTTCATCGGAGAGGTGGTGGATGTGACGGGCTGGCTGGGCGGCTTCAACTTCCAGTGGGCCTGGAGTTCCGGCGTGGCGGCCGGGCAGGCAGTCTAGGCGGGCCGGATTTTCGCTAACGGCGTCATCGACCCACGATCGCATCTCGGACACCCCCCATGACTTCTTCCCGCCGGCTTCTGGTACTCGTAGGCAGCCCCCGCCGCAACGGCAATTCGGCCACTCTCGCCGAGGCGGTCAGGCAGGGGGCCGAGGCGGCCGGCTCGACCGTGTCGGTCCGGTTCATCGACGACTTCGTGACGTCGCTGCTGCGGGACTGCCGGACCTGCCGGCGCCCGGACGGCGAGTGCGCCATCGAGGACCGCTTCCGGGAGCTGCTGTTCGACGAGTTCATTCCGGCCGATGGCGTCGTGTTCGCCTCGCCGGTCTACTGGTACGGACTCTCCGCGCAGACCAAGGCGTTCCTGGACCGGATGTTCTGCTACTACGCGGCTTCGTATCCCGGCTCGGCCCAGGCCATCGCCGGCATCTCGCGGAAGCGTCTCGGGCTGGTGCTGGCCTCGGAAGAGACTTACCCCGGGGCCTCCCTCGGCATCGAGCACCAGATGCAGGAGTACGCGCGCTACACCCATTCCGAACTGGTGGGCGTGGTGCGCGGCGTCGGCAATGCCCGTGGCGAGGTCCGCCGGGACGAGCGTTCGCCCCTTGCCGATGCGGAACAACTCGGGCGGGAATTGTTCGAACGCAAGTATTCGGACTACCGGATCGACACCCCGCGCAGCGGCAAGGTGTGGCCCGTCTGACCTGGCGCGGCCGCCATTCGCTGCCGGAATATGGATGTGACCATGCGTCGCTTCAGCCCGGGCCGTCAGGATGCGAGAATCCGGCTTCCGGTGGCCTGCGGCGCGCAGTCCGCCCCTGACAACGACAACGACAACGAGAGGCTCTGGATGAACTTTTCGCTTGGAATCTTCCGCCGCGGGGCAGCGGCGACCGCCGGCTCGCTGGCGGTGGTGGCGCTGACCGCGGCTGCGCCGCTGCAGGCGGCCGACACCACAGCACGCGATCTCGCCGCGAGTTGCGCGGCCTGTCACGGGACGGACGGCAATGCCGTAGGGCGCATGGCAGTGCTGGCCGGGCAGGATCGGGCCGTGATCATCGAAAAGCTGAACGCCTTCAGAACGGGCGGCGCGGGTGCCACGGTGATGCATCAGCATGCCAAGGGCTACTCCGACGCGGAGATTGGCCTGATCGCCGATTACTTCTCCACCCGCACGAGGGCCGAGCGATGAGCCAACGACCCATGGATCGGCGCGCCTTTGCGCGCGCTCTCGCCGGTGTCGCAGCCATCCCGTTCGTGGGTGGCGCCCCTGCGGTACTCGCCAATGCGCGCCCGAAGGTGGTCGTCATCGGCGCAGGTTTCGGCGGCGCGACGGTGGCCAAGTATCTTCGCCTCTGGGACCCGGGCATCGACGTCACGGTCCTCGAGCGGCGCCAGCACTTCGTCTCCTGCCCGATGAGCAATCTCGTGCTGAGCGGTGACCGCAAGCTCGAGCAGAACACCATCGGCTACGAGGGGCTCGCGTCCCACGGCATCGTGCGCATCCGTGCCGATGTCACCGCCGTCGACCACGACAAGCGCGAAGTGGTGATCGCCACGGGCCAGCGGGTGCCGTACGACCGGCTGGTGATCTCGCCCGGCATCGATTTCCTGTGGAACACCATCGAAGGCCTCGACGAGCGCATCTCCGACGACAAGGTGCCCCACGCCTGGAAGGCCGGCCACCAGACCACGGCGCTGCGCAAGCAGCTGGAAGCCATGCCCGATGGCGGGAGCTACCTGCTGTCGATTCCTCGCGCCCCCTATCGTTGTCCGCCCGGGCCTTACGAGCGCGCGAGCATGATCGCGTCGTACTTCAAGCGCCACAAGCCGAAGTCCAAGGTCATCGTCCTCGACGCCAACCCGGAGATCGTCTCCAAGAAGGGCCTGTTCACCAAGGCCTGGGCGGAGTTGTATCCGGGCATGGTCGACTATCACCCGAACAGCGCGGTCATTCAGGTGGATGCCGGCGCCAGGTCGGTGAAGACCGAGTTCGACTCCTTCGAGGCTGACGTGCTCAACGTCGTCCCGCCCCACGGCGCCGGTACGATCGCGCACCAGGCCGGCGTGGTGAGCGTGGACGGGCGCTGGGCAGGGGTTGCCTTCCAGACCTACGAATCCCTGGTGGTGCCGGGCATCTACGTGCTGGGGGATTCCACGTCAGCCGCGCCGGCCCCCAAGTCGGCCCACACGGCCAACAACCAGGCCAAAGTCGCCGCGAGCGCCATCATCGCGAGTCTCCGCGGCGAAGCGCCTACGGCGGTTCCGGTGTCCGCCAACACGTGCTACAGCTTCGTGTCGCCGACCGAGGCGGTCCACGTCGCCGCGGTGTACCGGTTCGATGCCGCGAAGAAGTCGCTGGTGACCGTCGACGGGACGCTGGGCGTGTCCAAGGAGCGAAACGAGGCGGAAGCCGCGTACGCGCTTTCATGGGCGGAGAACATCTGGCGGGACTCGTTCTCCTGAACGTTGGCCGCGCGGCGACGCGGCCGGCCGGCACTACATCGAGGCTCTGACGCGCACCGGCGCACTGCGCCGGTGCGCGTCGGCATCTTGGATAGGCCGGTTCGAAGGCGGGGCCGACGGGTACCGGTGCGGGCGCGAGTCGTGCACGGGACCGGGGATCGCCGTCCCGCCATCCCCCTGGGGACCGGACCGCCAGCCGCCCGGAGGCATCGACCCGCATGACCGCCATAGCCCGTCCCCTGAGCTTCGAGGAAGTGTGGATTCCGCCGTCGACATTCGCCGATGCGCCCACGCCTTCCTTCAAGCTGTGCCTGGTGCTCGCGGGCGCGGCCGAGCTGTCGTATCGGGTGGAGGATCGCCCCCGGAATGCGCCGTTGCGCCCCGGCCACTTCGCACCGGTCTCGCCGCCATCGGTGGAGGTCCCCCTGGGTATCTCTTCGGCCCAGCGCCATCTCATGATCGAGCTGGACGAGGGAGTGTTTCGAAGAACCGCCGACGAGGCCGGCATGCCGGCCGATCATCTGGGAGCCCTCCACGAACGCCCGTTTCGCAGCCTGTTCCTGTCCCAGTTGTGTGCCCAGGCCGTGCGTGAACAGAAAGCCGGAGACTCGCTCGGACGGGCGTTCGCAGAGTCGATACAGGATCTGTTCGTGCTGGCGCTGCTGCGGATGGCGCATGGCGCCGGGCGAAGTGCGCCCCGGGGGGCGAAGCCGCTCAGCCCGGCGGTCGTCGCGAAGGTGCGGAGCCACTGTGTCGACCGACTGGGCGACACCATCGCCGTCGCGGAGATGGCGGCTGTCGCGGGACTTGGCGCCTACCATTTCTCCCGGGCCTTCAAGCGCGCCACGGGGCAGTCGCCACAGCAGTTCCTGATCGGGTTGCGGGTGGCATACGCGGCCGATCTGCTCGCCGGTACCGCACTGCCACTGTCAGAGATTGCGCTGCGCTGTGGCTTCTTCGATCAGGCGCACCTCGCCAGCACGTTCTCGCGGCAGCGCGGGATGCCGCCGTCCCGGTTCCGCCGCGAGGCGCGCGGCTGAGGCCTACTTCGCGGGAAGCATGTCGACGGACACCATGCCCTGCGGGGCCACGGTCTTTGCGATCAGCTTCTGCGCGACCATGAAGCGGCCCATCTCCTCGACCGTGGCGTGGAAGCTCCCGCCACCGCCGTCCGGACGGGACAGCGCCTTGCGATTGTCTTCGAGCGTGAAGATGCGCACGCCGTGCCACATCTCCTCGAATTCCGGCACCGAGACTCCGGACGCCTTGGCCATGATGGCGAAGGCCTCATCCTGGTGCTGGGCGACGTAGTCGAGCGCGTCGAACCAGGACTTCAGCAGGCGTCGCACCTGGTCGGGCCGCTTCTTCAGCACGTCATTGCGGATGCCGAGGACGTCGACGATCGCGCCGGGGGTGTCCTTGCTGGTGAGAAGCCGCTTGCCACCGGCCTTCACGGCCTGCGTACCGAAAGGTTCCCAGGTCACCGCGGCGCTGATCGCGCCGGACGCGAAGGCGGCACCCGCATCGGCTGCGGTCATGTTGACGACGGTGACGTCCGATTCCTTCAGGCCCTGCAGCGCGAGCAGCTTGTCGAGGAAGAAGTG
>CAZEDA010000305.1:0-4803 GCA_964510915.1 uncultured Rhodocyclaceae bacterium
GAGAAGTGCCGTCTAGTTTGTCCAGACAGTCGGGTGCAGGGGGTGTCCGTCACTTCCCCGGATTCGCGACGGGCGCTTTCGAACACCATAACTATTCGAGTGGAGGAATTCCGATGAAGCTCAAGCAGATCTCACTGGCGGTGCTGCTGTCCGGCGCCGTCGCCGTGCCCGCGTTCGTTCAGGCGAATGCGGAGGTGGAGGGGCTGATCGCCGATCCCGGCAACTGGGCCATGCAGGCCGGCGACATGTACAACCAGCGTTACAGCAAGCTGCGCCAGGTCAACGACGGCAACGTGAACAAGCTGCAGGTGGCGTGGACGTTCTCGACCGGCGTACTGCGCGGCCACGAAGGCTCGCCGCTCGTCATCGGGGACACGATGTACATCCACACGCCGTTCCCCAACAAGGTCTTCGCGATGGACCTCAACGCGCAGAAGATCAAGTGGAAGTACGAGCCGAAGCAGGACCCGGCCGTCATTCCGCAGATGTGCTGCGACACGGTGAATCGCGGCGTGGCCTACGGCGACGGCAAGATCTTCCTCCAGCAGGCGGACTCGATGCTGGTTGCGCTCGATGCGCAGACCGGCAAGGTGGTGTGGTCGGTGAAGAACGGCGATCCGAAGATGGGCGCCGTGAACACCAACGCGCCGCACGTCTTCAAGGACAAGGTGATCACCGGCATCTCGGGCGGTGAGTGGGGCGTGCGCGGCTTCGTCGCGGCCTACGACATCAAGACTGGCAAGCTCGTCTGGAAGGGCATGAGCCAGGGACCGGACAGCGAGATGCTGATCGACCCCGACAAGACCACCACCTGGAAGGACGGCAAGGTGCAGCCGGTGGGCCGCAACTCTTCCGTGAGCACCTGGAAGGGAGACGACTGGAAGCTCGGCGGCGGCACGACGTGGGGCTGGTACAGCTACGACAAGGAGCTGAACCTGATGTACTACGGTACGGGCAACCCCGGCACCTGGAACCCCTCGCAGCGGCCCGGTGACAACAAGTGGTCCATGACCGTGTTTGCGCGCGATGTGGACACCGGTGTGGCCAAGTGGGTCTACCAGATGACGCCGTTCGACGAGTGGGACTACGACGGCATCAACGAGATGATCCTCGCGGACATCAACGTCAAGGGCAAGATGACCAAGGCCCTGGTGCACTTCGACCGCAACGGCTTCGGCTACACGCTCGACCGTACCAACGGCGCCCTGCTCGTTGCCGAGAAGTTCGATCCGGCGGTGAACTGGGCCACGCACGTCGACATGAAGTCCGGCCGTCCCCAGGTGGTGTCGAAGTACAGCACCGCCCAGAACGGCCCCGACGTGAACACGAAGGGTGTCTGCCCTGCGGCCCTCGGGTCGAAGGACCAGCAGCCCGCCGCGTTCTCGCCCATCACCGGCCTGTTCTACGTGCCGACCAACCACGTCTGCATGGACTACGAGCCGTTCAAGGTCGACTACGTGGCCGGGCAGCCGTATGTCGGCGCCACCCTGTCGATGTATCCCGCGCCGGCCAGCCATGGCGGCATGGGCAACTTCATCGCCTGGGATGCCGGCACGGGCAAGATCGCCTGGTCCAACCCCGAGAAGTTCTCGGTGTGGAGCGGCGCGCTTGCCACGGCGGGCAACCTCGTGTTCTACGGGACGCTCGAGGGCTACCTGAAGGCGGTGCGCAAGTCCGACGGCAAGGAACTGTGGAAGTTCCGGACCCCGTCCGGCATCATCGGCAACGTGTTCACGTACGCCCACCGCGGCCGCCAGTTCGTCGGCGTCTACTCGGGCATCGGCGGCTGGGCCGGCATCGGCATGGCCGCGGGTCTCGAGAAGGACAGCGACGGCCTCGGCGCCGTGGGTGGCTACAAGGAGCTGTCGAAGTACACCGACCTCGGCGGCTCGCTCACCGTGTTCGCGCTGCCCGAGAACTGATCGGTTCTCGACGGTTGCACTGAACAGACGGCAGCAGTTCCTTTCGGGCGCCCGGACCGCAGGGTTCGGGCGCTTTTTTCCGGGGCGACGCTCGCGCGAAGCCCGCGTTCAAGCCAGTGGCAGAAAGAAGGAAGACTCATGATCCGGAAGTTGACGTTTGCGATCTGTCTCGTGGGATTGATGGCCGGCGGGGCAGTCGCGGAGGACAAGCTCTACACGGTCGTGGATGGTTTCAAGGTCGATGCGAACACCATGAAGGGGTTCCGGGCGTGGCGCGCAGCCGCCTGCGACCGCTGTCACGGGCCCAACCAGGAAGGCATGGTGGGGCCGTCGCTCATCCAGAGCCTGAAGGTGCTCACGAAGGAGGAGTTCGTGAAGACCGTGCTGGAAGGCCGGCTCGAGAAGGGCATGGTGAGCTTCAAGGAGAATCCTCAGGTCGTCCAGAACATCGACGCCCTGTACGCCTATCTCAAGGGCCGGTCCGACGGCGCGATCACGCGCGCGAAGGTGCAGGAAATCTCGAGCGAGTGATGGCCGTGCGTCACCTCGTTCTCGCGGCAGGGCTGCTCCTGGCGGGGGCAGCCGCCGGGACGCCCGCGCGCGCAGACGACGGGCTCGAAGGCGTGCGTGCCTTCCGCGTATGCGAGGACCCCAACAATCTGCCTTTCTCCAATCAGGCGCAGGAAGGCATCGAGAATCGCATCGCGAAGATTCTCGCCGGCGCCATGAACCTGCCGCTGGAGCACTTCTGGTATCCGCAGCGAGTGAACTTCGTGCGCAACACGCTGCGCTACAAGCTGCCCGGTGATGCCGAGTTCCGCTGCGATGTCATGATGGGTGTGCCGGCTGGGTTCGACCAGGTGGCGACCACGCGACCCTACTACCATTCGACCTATGCGCTCGTGTACGTGAACGGACGCAAGCTCGACGGTGTCGGCACCGGCGCGGAGTTCATCGCGCGGGCAGCGGCGGCCAAGGACGACATCACGATCGGTCTCTACGATCGCTCGCCGGCGACGCAGTGGGTGACGAAGCACCGCCTGAACGAGCAGTCGATCCCCTATCGCATCCTCAACGCCGACCCGGAACACTACCCGGGGCAGATCATCGAGAAGGACCTGATGGCCGGCAAGATCGATGCGGCCATCGTGTGGGGCCCGATCGCCGGGTTCTTCGCGAAGCGCGCAGCCGCGCCGGGTCTCACCGTGATTCCGCTGCAGTCGGAGCCCGGCGTGAAATTCGACTTCGGCATGGCGATGGGCGTGCGCCACGGCGAACCAGCCTGGCGCGACGCCATCCAGGCCCAGCTCGACGCCCGTGCACCGGAGATCGAAGCCGTGCTGCGCGAGTTCGGCGTGCCTCTCGTCGACGAGACCGGCAAGCCGAGGCCTTAGCGCAGCGGCGAGCCGCCATGCCCTCGCAACCGGATCCGCAGAGCGCCCGCGGGATTGCACGCTGGTGGATTCTTGTGCTTTTCCTGGCGGCGCCGGCGTGGGCGGCACCGGATCACGCCTTCGTCCTGCGTCTTGCGCGAAGCATCGTGAAAATCGAAGTGGCCATCGACGGCGGGCGCTTCTTCCTCGGCACGGGTACCGTCGTCGCACGTGAGCGGGTCGTCACGGCCTGCCACGTCACACAGCGCGCCGTCCGCATCCATGTGCTCTACGGTGGTCTCCGGCTGCCAGTGTCGCGGCAGCGCGCGGACATGACGCACGATCTGTGTCTGCTCATGGTTCCGGATCTGGAAGCCGGACCCGTCGAGGTCGGCCGAAGCGACCGCCTCCACATCGGAGAGACGGTCGTCGCCATCGGTTTCACGGGAGGGGCCGGCCTGAGCCCGGCGATCGGCACCGTCGAGGGCCTGCACCGCGTGGACGGCGCGCAGGTGGTGCAGTCCGATGCCGGTTTCAGTTCCGGCGCGAGCGGCGGAGGCATGTTCGACGAGCGCGGGGCGCTGGTCGCGATCCTGCTGTTTCGCATGCGCGGCCCCGGACCGCAGTTCTTCGCGGTACCCGTCGAATGGTTCGGTGACTGGATAGCCCGCACCGAGGCGTATGAATCCGTGATGCCGCTGTCGGGTGCGCCTTTCTGGGCGAGGCGGCAGGAAGAGTTGCCCAACTTCATGCGGGCCAACACGCTGGAAGCCGAAGCGCGCTGGGCGGACCTGAAGGGGTTCGCCGACCGATGGGCCGCGGACGACGCGACGGATCCCGACGCTGCGTACTGGCAAGGGTTTGCGGCGTCCCGGCTGAACCTGGACGACACTGCGATCCTGGCGTTCGAGCGTGCCGTGCAGCTCGATCGCCGCCATGCTCTCGCGTGGTATCACCTCGGCCGGACCTTCCTGCACGCGGGGCGGGCCGCCGATGCGCGCGCCATCGTTCCCGCCCTGCTCGCCGCCAGCGAGCCCCTGGCGCGCAGACTGATCGATGCCATTCCGGATCTGCCAGACTGATGACCATGCACAAGACGCTCTCGACCCTGATGTTCGCAGCGCTCGGCGCCCTCGCGGCGAGCGAGGCTCGCGCCTACGACTACCCGACCGCGGAGCGCGTCGAGTTCGTGCTCGAATGCATGCGCGAGTATCCGGGCCCCGAGTTCGAGATGGTCCACAAGTGCTCCTGCGCGCTGGATCGCATCGCGGAGGAACTCAGCTACGACGCTTTCGTCGAGGGCTCGACCCTTGCCAAGGCGGTCACCATTGCAGGAGAGCGTGGCAGCGTCCTGCGTGACAACGACGCCGCACAGAGCGACGCCCGCAAGTTCCGCTCGATCTACAAGGAGGCGCGCCGGAAATGCATGTTCCGTCCGTGACCTGGATGCGTCGGATCGCTCAGGCGACGGTCGCCGCCGCAGCACTTTCTGCGGTTACGGCGGCGGC
>CAZEDA010000306.1:0-4797 GCA_964510915.1 uncultured Rhodocyclaceae bacterium
GGGTGATGGAGTCGAGCAGGATCACGACGTCCTTCTTGTGCTCGACGAGGCGCTTGGCCTTTTCGAGCACCATCTCCGCCACCTGCACGTGACGGGTGGCCGGTTCGTCGAAGGTCGACGACACCACCTCGCCGCGCACGGAGCGCTGCATTTCGGTCACTTCCTCGGGGCGCTCATCGATCAGCAGGACGATGAGGTACACCTCGGGGTAGTTCGACATGATCGAGTGCGCGATGTGCTGCAGCATCACGGTCTTGCCGCTCTTCGGGCTCGCGACGAGCAGACCGCGCTGGCCCTTGCCGATGGGCGCGATGATGTCGACGATGCGTCCCGTCAGATTCTCTTCGGACTTGATGTCACGTTCGAGAATGAACTGTTCCGTCGGAAACAGCGGTGTCAGGTTCTCGAACAGGATCTTGTGCTTCGCGTTCTCCGGCGCTTCGCCGTTGACCTTGTCGACCTTCACCAGCGCGAAGTAGCGCTCGCCGTCCTTCGGCGTGCGGATCTCGCCCTGGATGGAATCCCCGGTGTGCAGATTGAACCGGCGGATCTGGGAAGGACTGACATAGATGTCATCCGGTCCGGCGAGATACGACGTGTCGGGAGAACGCAGGAAGCCGAAGCCGTCGGGCAGCACTTCGAGCGTGCCGTCTCCGTAGATGCTGTCGCCTCGCTTCGCGGTGTTCTTCAGCAGCGCGAAGATGAGGTCCTGCTTGCGCAAACGATTCGCGTTCTCGACCTCGTTCGCCTGGCCCATCTCGACGAGTTCGGTGACGTGCATCGTCTTGAGATCGGACAGATGCATGGAGACGCCGGTCGGATTGCGCGCCGGCTGCTGGGCCTGCTGGGACTTGTGATGCTTCGAGGACTGCCGATGGGGGCCGTTGTGTCGCGGCTGGGATGAACCCTTTTCCTGCTTGACTTCCTCGGGGGGGGCGTCCGGAACAGCAGTGGTGAGGCTTGCGGACTCAGATGACACTGTCGATGAAGGCCTTCAGTTGGGATTTGGGAACCGCTCCGACCTTCTGGGCTTCGAGATTGCCGTTCTTGAAGATCTGGAGAGTGGGGATGCCCTTGATGCCGAACTTCCTGGGCGTGGCTTGGTTGTCGTCGATGTTCAGTTTCGCGACCTTGAGCTTGCCGGCGTATTCCTGGGCGAGTTCGTCGAGGGCGGGCGCGATGGTCTTGCACGGGCCGCACCACTCGGCCCAGAAGTCCACGAGCACAGGCGTATCGGCCTGCAGGACTTCGGAATCGAAACTGTCGTCGGTCACATGAAGGATGTGTTCACTGCTCATCGGCGGAAATCTCGGGAACTTGAGGGAAACCGGCGCTCCGGACGGAGCGTTCGGGAGAGGATGACGAATGCTAGCCCAAATTCGAAGCCGTTGAAAAGGCGCATCGCGTTACAATCGCGCCCCTCACGTCAGCTCTGCTCAGCCTGACACTGGCATGAGGCCGGAGAGTCTCGCAAGAAACGGACCTGTCCGGACTGGACCTTGGACGATATCCTGGACGCTAAGAAACTATGACCTACGTCGTGACCGAGAGCTGTATCAAGTGCAAATACACCGACTGCGTGGATGTCTGCCCCGTCGACTGCTTTCGTGAAGGGCCCAACTTCCTCGTCATCGATCCCGACGAATGCATCGATTGTACGCTCTGCGTGGCGGAATGTCCGGTCGAGGCCATTTATGCCGAGGACGACGTTCCCGCCGATCAGCGCGAGTTCATCGAACTGAACCGCGAACTCTCCAAGGCCTGGGAGCCGATCATCGAGAAGAAGGAAGCCTTTCCGGACGCCGACGACTGGAAGGACAAGAAGGGCAAGCGGCAGTACCTCGACAAGTGAGTGGGACCGGCCGCGGCGCTCCTTGCTGCTGCGGCCGGCTCGCCGAAGCCCCCGCGGACTCGACGGGGCGGCGCCAGTGTTCTGAGCGTCGGTGACGGTGCCTCCGCAGGGCCTCGAACGGCTTGAATTCCCCCCCGACGACGCGCTGGCCGCCGTCGCTCAGGCCCTCGTCCGCCGGTACGGGCAGTCCCTGCCGGATCTCTCTGCCGTCACCCTCATCGTGCCGTCCCTGCAGGCGGCTCCGGACATCGCCCGGGCTCTCTCGCACGCCTGCGGTGGCGTGCCGCTGCTTCTGCCGGAGATCACGACGTTCTCCGGTCTTTCCCGGTCCCAGCCTCTCCCGCCCCCCGCCGTTTCGGACGTCCGACGGGAACTGACACTGTTCGATGCCCTGCGCCGGCAGAGCTTCCTGGAACCCGGGTTGCTCTGGCGCGCGGCCAGCGAACTGCGGCGGCTCGCCGACGATCTCACTGCCTACCGCTGCCGGCTGGCTGACTCGCTGGAGGCCTTCACCACGCAGATCGAGAAGGCCTACGGCAGAAGTTTCGGGACGCCGCTGGGCTTCGAGGCGCGCGTCGTCCATGAGGCCTGGCGGCAACTTGCCGGCGAGAACGACGCCGGTTATCGGCACCAGGCGGGTCTGGTCCACGCCGCCCGCCACGCGCAGGGGCCGCTCTGGGTCATTGGCTGCGGTCCGGTCCGGCCGGTCGAGGATGAGTTCCTCAGCGCCTGGAGCGCGCGGTTCCCCGTCGTCGTGGCGGAGCCCGTTCTCGATGCGGCAGATGGCATCGCTGCCATGGTTGCTTCCACTTTCGATGGGATGGCCGACCGACCGCTCGCGGCCCGGGCGCGCGACTTCGCATCACGATGTCCGGCCAGTCCGGCGTCGACGCGTATCGCGCTGTGCGGCGCGCCCTCGCTCGAATCCCATGCGGAAGCCGCAGAACTTCGCATTCGGGCCTGGCTCACGGAGGGCGTCCGCCGGATCGCCGTAGTCTCGCTGGACCGGCTCGTGGCGCGCAGGCTTCGCGCAAGGCTCGAGCGTTCCGGTGTGCTGATGCAGGACGAAAGCGGCTGGGCGTTGTCGACCGTGGCGGCTGCGACGGTCGTGGCGCGATGGCTGGATTGCGTGAGCGGCCGTTTCCGTCATCGCGATCTCGTCGACCTGCTGACGTCGCCCGCGGTGTTCTCAGACTGGGAGGAGGAACGCCGCAGGCGCTGCGCATGGCGCGTGGAACAGATCCTCCGGGACGCCAACATCGCCGGCGGACTGGACACCCTGGCGAAGGTCGCCAGCCGCAACGAAGATGTGGCGGACGTGCTGGCGGCGGTGGACCGGCTCGCGCTGGCCGCGAGGCCGCTGGAGGGCCCCCGGACGAGCGCTGCCCAGTGGGTGATCCGGCTTGTGGAATCGCTGCAGTCCCTCGGCATCCAGGAAGCTCTCGACGGCGACATTGCCGGCCGTCAGGTGCTGGAGCACCTGCGCGGCCTGGGTCGCGATCTGTCGGACGACAGCACCCGCCTGTCGCTGGCGGAGTGGCGCGAGTGGCTGGATGCGGGCTTCGAGGCTGCGCTGTTCCGCGATCGCGATATCCGGAGTCCCGTGGTGCTGACCCATCTCGGCGCGATGCGCATGCGCGAGTTCGATGCGGTCCTGCTGCTTGGCGCCGATGCCAGGAATCTCCCGCCCTCCACCGATGCCGGCCTCTTCTTCAACGACGCCGTGCGCGGTGAACTGGGGCTGCCGACGGGCGGGGAAGTCCGCGAACAGATGCGCAACGATCTCCTGCTGCTGCTGTGCGGGTCCCCGCAAGTGTTCGTCACGTGGCAGAGCCGGGAAGACGGCGAGACTGCGCCGCTGTCGCCGTGGCTCGAAGTGTTCGACGCGTTTCACCAGATGGCCTATGGCCAATCGCTGCGCGATGACCGATGGGTCGCGCGTGCCGCGGCAGCCGCGATTTGCGTGCCCGCGCCGTCGCCGCTGCCGCCGGTTTCTCTCATGCCCGGCCCGGAGGTCGGCGCCGCGCTGCCCGATCGCGTTTCCGTGAGTGCGTATCGGGCGATCATCACCTGCCCCTACCAGTTCTTCGCGCGGCACGTGCTCGCGTTGCGTCCGCTGGACGAGATCGAGGAGGCCCTCGACAAACGCGACTTCGGGGAACTGCTCCATCGCGCGCTGCTGCAGTTCCATCGTCGGGTTCCGCGCGTGAGCGACGCCGAACCCGGCGAGGCCGAGCGCGAGCTGCTTCAGGCGACCGACGACGTGTTCGACGCCGAGGCCGAACGCGATCCGCTCGCGACGGCGTGGGCGATCCGATGGCGCCGGCGGATTCCCTCGTATCTGGCGTGGCAACGGTCACGGGAGGCCGAAGGCTGGCTGTGGGCCGAGGGGGAGGTGCCGGCGGAGACCGTGATCGTCCTCGACGACGGCACGCATCTGATCCTCCACGGTCGCCTCGATCGTGTGGACCGCCTGCTCGTCCCGGACCAGGGCAACGTCTGCTCGGTACTCGACTACAAGGCGCAGAAGAAGGCCGAACTCGACAAGCTGCTGTTGCAGAGGGACGACGTGCAGCTGTCGTGCTATGCGCTGCTGCGCGAGGATGTCGAACAGATCGGATTCGTCGCGATCGACGACGAGGTGACTCTCGTCGAGCCGGCACGCGCCCCTGCGGCTGCCGCAGAGGCGGAGCGAGCGAGAATCGCGGCGGTTTTCAGTGCCGTGCGCGCAGGCGCTCCGCTCGTCGCGATCGGCGACACCGTCGCGTGCACCTATTGCGAGATGGGCGGCCTGTGCCGCCGCCAGCATTGGGAGAACGCGTGAACGACCGGCACATTCGCGCCTCCCTCGATCCGTCGAAGACGGTCGTGGTGCGTGCGTGCGCCGGGTCGGGCAAGACCTGGCTGCTCGTGTCGCGCATCGTCCGGCTGCTGCTGGACGGCGC